>JAPULJ010000739.1 GCA_027295145.1 Alphaproteobacteria bacterium
ACCCCCGGCGGCCGAGATCATCGACCTTCTGCGCCCCCATTTCGCCAAATGGCAGCTGCCGGACGACGTGATCTACTTCGACGAAATCCCCCACACCGCGACAGGCAAGATCTCGAAGCTGAAGCTGCGGGGAATTCTGAACGGGATGGACTACAAGCTGCCGGATCAGCGCGAAACCGGGTAGCGCAATGCCCCGGCCTCCTCTCCGATCGTCCCGGCGACACGACCAAAGCACTACCGAAACACCACCAAAGCACTACTGAAACACGACCGTTGGATTCGGCGACAGGTGATCTGGAACTGGTTCAACGGGGCGCGGTATTAACCCTACCGCTTAACTCTTCGAACCCGCCTCCACAGCATCCGCCATCGCCACCATGGTCGGGAACAGGAAATCCGCCTCGGGCCGTGAAGCCACCTCCGCCGTCGCCCCCCATGCACCGCCCTCCGACAATCCCTGCCGGTCGATCCAGGCCTTGGCCAAGCCGAAATCCGAAGCGGGGACATGGTCGTGGAACAGGCTCTGCGCAGTGTGCAGGATCTGGCCCCTGGCGATCCCGTGATCGGCCTCCAGCCGCGCCAGCATGTGCTCGAAATTGCGCGGATCGGGCTTGTAGGAGCCCACATCCTCGGCGGTATAGATGGCGTCGAACGCCACCCCGAGCTTACGGTTCGACGCCGCGAACCCGGCCTGGTTGACGTTCGAGAGGATCACCAGCTTGTAGCGCTGTTTCAGGCGGCGGAGCGCGTCGGCGGTGTCGGGAAAGGCGGGCCAACAAGCGATCGAGCCGCCAAAACCCGCATCCAGTTCCGCCGTGGTCACCAGCCCGTAATGGTGGGCGAACTGCCCATGCACCCGGCTCAACAACTCCGGATACAGCATCCCCGGCGTCACCGCCTGTTGGGCGGATTCCAGCCGCGCATGGGTTGCCAGCCCGGCACCGCGGGTGATGTCGGCACGCCCGCTGGCCGCGATCAGCGGCTGGTAGGCGTCCCAGATGCCGCTCTCCCAGTCGATCAGGGTGCCGTAGCAATCGAAGGTCAGCGTGGTGTAGTCCGACAAGGATCTGGCCAGGGGCTTGGTCATCGCTTTCACTCCCGAAATGGTCCCAAGAATGGATCCGTTGGCAAGGCTTCTCGCATGGATCGGGGCCACCGTCTTGACCGGGGCTACCGAAGTTTGTGCCGCAACTCCTTTTCCCGGCGCCGGTCGCGGTGTTTCTGCGGCGTGTGCCCGGTCTCACGCCGGAAAGCCCGGGTGAAGGCGCTCTGGTCGGAATAGCCGGCTTCCCGAGCGATCTGCGCCACTTGAAAATCCGTTGTTTCCAACAGGAAAGCAGCCCTGCGCAGCCTCTCCATGGCGAGGTATCGCATGGGCGACATGCCGGTGGCCGACCGGAATCGGGCATGCAGGCGGCTGGAACTCAGCCCCGCAGCGCGGGCGATATCGGCGACCGAGAGCGGCGCGCTGGCGCAGGTTTCGATCAGACGGACGGCCTTGGAAACCTGCTCAGGAAGCCGCGGCCTCTCCAGGCCGGCACGCCGGGCAAGCCCGTCGAGGATCATCTCGCTGGCAACCGTGGCGCGCATTCCGGTGATCGGCGCCGCGCGCACCGCCGAGGCAACGAATGCGAGATGCCCCGCCATCTCGAGGTCGAAATCGAAAAAGGGCCGTTCGGCTGCAATCTCCCAAAACCGCCGGCCGTCAGAAAGAGGTAAACTACTATCACTATTAGATATATCGACGATCAGGAAGGCGTTCTCATCGGTCCCGAGAAAGCTGTGCGCCTCGCCGCCCGGGATCGCGGCGGCGCGCAGGCCGACGACCCGGCCGCCCTGCCCCGCGACTTCCATCTCCAGCGCCCCGGCCAGCGGCAGGACCAGTTGGTGATGGTCGTGGGCATGGCTTGCGGCCTGGTCGCCGTAGCGCCTGATCTCGATCTCCGCCGCCGCCTTTTTCACACCAGTTGATCCTATGCAGACCCGAGGTAGAGCTTATCATTATAACGCCGCGACGCCGCGCGTGAACCCCGTCGCGAAGCGGTTGAAACGTTAACGAATCGATCGATTCCAAAGGAACACTTTCCGTGACAATCCAATCGGATTAGGCCATAGTCCTGATGTATTGATTGAGCAAAGTGACGGGGGCGCAGCGATGAGTGACGACACCAGCGATCCAAAACCCTGGGATATCGAACAATTCCGGGGGGTTCGTCGTCACCTCAAGCGCAAGGACGACTGGGAAAAGGACGCCGAACTGGTGCTGGACGCCAGCTACCGGACCGAACTCCTGACCGGAAATGTCAGTCCGAAATTCGACAAGGAGGGCGCATCGCTGTTTTGGCTGGCGCTGGTGAGCGCATTTATGACAGTGCTGACCGTCGGGCTCTACCGGTTCTGGATGGTCACCCGGCTGCGCCGCTATTACTGGAATTCCATACGAATACAAGGGGATCCGCTGGAATATACCGGCACCGGCCTGGAAAAGATCCTGGGATTTCTCGTCGCCATCATCATCCTGGCGGTTTATCTTGGCCTGGTGAATATCTTGATAACCTTCGTCGGAATCTCCTTTCTCGAGGGAAATCCCTACGCCCAGTTACTCACGGTTTTCACCGCCCTGCCGCTGTTCTTCTTCGCCGCCTACCGGGCGCGGCGCTACATCATGGCGCGGACCCGCTGGCGCGGCATCCGTTTCGGCATGGACAACGGCGCCTGGGGCTACACGATCAGGGCGCTATGGTACTGGTTCCTGACCATGATCACCGGCGGGCTGCTCTACCCCTACCAACAGTTCAGGCTGGCTAAATACGTGACCGACCGGACCTGGTTCGGCGATCTGAAGTTCCACCAAAATGGCTCGTGGGCGGGATTGTTCGCCTATTGGATCTGGCTCTATATCGCCCTCGGGCTAGGCGCGCTGGCAGCCTGGGGTGTGGCCGCCGACTATGACAATATCACGACCAGAGTCATAGGCTTTCTTATTATTTTCGTTTGCTACATTTCGTTTTTCATCTTGATGATGCGTTACGAAATCGTGGT
>JAPULJ010000074.1 GCA_027295145.1 Alphaproteobacteria bacterium
TGCCAACTGCCCGCTGACGCTCGGTCAGCTGGCGGACGCCCAACTTCACTGCGGCGATGCGCACGGTGCGGTCAAGAGTGCACGGGAAGCCCTGGCGGTGAGGATGCTCTATCCGCCTCCGTTGATCAATCTACTCGCCACCGCCTATCGGGACAGCGGCGAGGTCGATTTGTCGATCCGTACCGCTCGCGAGGCCGCCGGTCTCGATCCTCAACATACCGACGCTTTTGTTACCTTGTGTAGCGACTATGTACTTGCAGGTCTCGACGATGAAGCGCACCGGGTCGCAGACCAGATCATCGAGATGGACCCCGAGTTTCGAGTTTCCTCGTACGCAATTAACCTCCCCTACAGGGACGCGACAAAAGTCGCGAGTATCGTCGAGACGCTTCGGTCAGCCGGGCTGCCTGAGTAGGCTCCCTGCCATCACATAACCTGCAGTCCTATTGGTGGCTCGGTCGATGTCCTAACCGTTAGGCGTGGTAGTAAAGATGATTGGCTTCGGTGTCCGGTGTTGGCTAAAAGCAGACATCCAGCCGCCCGAAAATGAGGTCCGCTTTGCCCCCGTAAGCGGACATTCCGAGGGCTAAGCTGGACTTCCGTTGTTGACCCAAAGGCGACCTACGGCGATGAGGCTTACGGGCATCAGGCATACCGAATATCAGTCATTTCGGCACCCCTCGGACTACCCTACCCAAGGCTCCCAAATATCTGTAAGATTCTCATGGAAATTGAGCAAATCCTGCCTATTGGGAGGAGGCTATGGAGCGGAGGCTCGCGGCAATTCTTGCCACCGATGTGGTTGGCTGGGGGCCAGATTTGTTAGTGGCCGCTCGTTGTGCTGCCTTTTTCGGGCAATCGAGTGGGATGATCCGGGTAGTGACGGATTGAGGTGAGGTCCAAAATGCCACGTGTTATAGACAATATTCGTAAGCTTGCAGGTATGATTACCATCGCCTCGCCCCTTATTGCAGGTATGGGATGGGGGGTTGACGGCTTAGCGAGAGCTGCAGAAGGTCAGTTGCAGTTCACTCTGACGGCCGTTGTTGAAGCGCCCATCACCGACGGCGTGAAACACCTCTTGATTTTATCGGGGCACGGTACGTTCACGCCGGGTTCGGTAAATGGTGGTGGAGGTTACACCTACTTGGACGCTGCTACGAAAGTCCCAAAGACCATCTTGAGCACCGGAATTTGGAAGGCCACGGAGGTTTTGAGATGGACCCCAGCTGAGGAGGGAGCCACGTACGGAAGAATTCATCCTGGCGTCCTGGACCTGCGGGTTGACCTTATTCCGGAGCAAGGGCCAGTAATCCACGGGGCGACTCTTAGGATCAATTGCAACGTGGGTGTGGCTGGAATCAAAAACAAAGACCCAGATACGGGGGAGCCCTTGGCTGAAGGGTTCTGGCTCACCATTCCAGCCACAACATCCTTTGGTCCTACCACCGCGGTTGGACCCTTCGTACCAAGAGATCCGATCCTTGGGATTACCGATATCGGTGAGTAGGGTGACGACTTGGTATCTGAGAGCCCGTTCCAAAAGAGGTGAGTCGTTTCAACTGCTTTGCGATCCGGTGGTAGTGGCTGCAAAGAGGGGAAACGCAACCAGAGCCTACATCGCCAAAGCAGGTAATTAATCTATCGTCCGGAATCGCCGTGCTGGACGGGCGCGACTCAGGACACGTCACGCCGTCAAGGTTTGGTTTGGCTTTTTAGCGCCAAATATGCCGAGCCAGCCAAGTCACATTGCTTTTTCGACCATGCTGTAGGGAGACAAACCGACGAGGCAGTAGGTTTCCGCGCTAGTACGGATCATCCGTTCCTGCCGGGACGACGGTGTCGGTGATCTCGGGATTTTTGTCGCAGCTAAGGCATGCGCCAGGTGCGGCACCCTCGGAGACACCCGCCTTACGTAAGCCGTCGAGTATGCGCTCTAGATAGGTCTCTTCGTAATGATACCTAGATTGCAAATAAATTCTGATCTCCTGTACGGTCAGCGACCTATAGCCGGTTCTGCCAACAACCTCGTTGTATTTTTCGACGGCAGCCTTCGCGTCTTCGATGCGCCCAAGATTTCCGTAAGCCGCCGCCAGTCGAACATACGTATATTCATAATCCGGCTGGCGGTTCGCGGCGCGCTCCAGGGCTTCGGCAGCCTTTTCGTAACGTTCCTGGTGAAACAGCGCCCGCCCTAGGGCACGAAGATAGTTCGGCCGATAAGAGGGGTTGAGCCGCATGGCCAGGCGAACTTTTTCCTCCGCTTCCTCAGCCCGGCCGGAAACCGTCAGAATCCACGCTTTACTGACGTAGTTGCGCGCAGCGTTGGGATCGAGGGCGATGGCCCGGTCGATCTCGGCCAAGGCTTCGTCGTGGTCCCCCTGCCACAGCAACAACTCAGCCGACACCCGATAGGCGTCTGCGGTGGGCTGCTCAAGGGCCTTTGCGACATAGTCTTTCGCCCGGTTCAACGCATGTTGCCACTCGATATCCGTATAGGAGGCCCAGCCCCAAGTGACAATGTTCCAATAGACCGCCGCCAGTCCCGCATAGGCTCGGCTGTAGCCAGGATCGAGCTCGATCGCCCTTTCAAAATGAGAGAGGGCCTTGGTGAAATCTTGAGGAGTCCATCGGTTATAGAGCTCCCAACCCTGCAGGAGGGCATCGTAGGCCTGGGGTACGTCGGTCTCCGCTTCTCCTGACTGGGCCGACTCGGCGCTTGTCAGAGTGACCGCGAGGGCGGCGACGATCTGCCCGACGACCTTGTCTTGCAAGGCAAAGATGTCCGCCAGAGAGCCATCATACTTTTCAGCCCAGACATGATAGCCGGACAGGGCGTCGATGAGCTGGGCGTTGATCCGCACCTGATCACCGACCCGCCGCACGCTGCCCTCAAGGACGTAGCGGACACCTAACTCCTCGGCCACCTGCCGCACTTTCACAGGCTTGCCCTTGTAAGTGAAGGTAGAGCTCCGGGAAATGACGAAAAGGCCGGAGAGCTTGGAGAGGCCCGTGATCAAGTCGTCCGTCATGCCGTCGGCGAAGTATGCCTGCTCGGAATCGCCGCTCATGTTATCGAAGGGCAGGACTGCAATTGAAGGCTTGTCGGGTAGAGGAAGCACCATTTTCTCTAAGGAGGCCGGCTCCACATCGGGCGCCCAGGGTTGCCACCAGAGCGCGCCACCGACTATGGCGAAAAGTACCGCCACAACCAAAGCTATGGCCGGCATCCGCCAACGTTTCCCGTCGCTTGGCTTCGTAGCTGTCGTTGCGGCCGCGGACGCTTGACCCGGCACCAGCCGGTAGGCGGAAACCGGCTCGGCGATGTTCTTGACTTCCTGCTGGCCCATGTCTTCGAAGCCGAGCGACAGCTTATGCTTGATCTGCTCGAACACGCTGCCCGAGATGCAGACGCCACCCGCCTCGGCCAGTCCTTCCAACCGCGCGGCCACATTGACGCCGTCGCCGAACAGGTCGCCATCTCTGACCATCACGTCGCCGACATTGATGCCGATGCGAAACATCAATTTTCGGTCGTCCGCCAGCTCCGCGTTACGGCTTGAAATCTCTTCCTGGCATGAAACGGCACAGCGCACCGCCTCGACCGCGCTGCCGAACTCGGCCAGCACGCTGTCGCCACCCGTGCTGAAGACGCGGCCGTCATGCC
>JAPULJ010000740.1 GCA_027295145.1 Alphaproteobacteria bacterium
TCCGAAGACCGGATAGTGCGATACGGTTGAGGCAATGTTCGGATCGGGTCAAAGAGCGACCTTCGACACCGCTTGGCGCTGTGTCTGGAATCTGGCGATGGCCCGACATTCAGCACCGAGTGTCGGTTGTTGAGCAGTTAACAGACCTTCAGGCTCGGGTATGCGAAGGTCCGGGTTGTGCCAAAAAGCGACTATCCGCATCCTGTATGAATCCTATGATTATGCTTCTTCCCCGATCACAGCAGCGGCGATACGATGACCGTCGAGGTCTAGCATCCGCTGATCGCGTCCTTATCGTCCCGGGAGCGCCACATGTCGCGCCGCATCGCCGCAATCCTTTCGCTCGACGTCGTCGGCTACACCGCGCGCATGGCCGCGGACCCCTCTGCGACGCTGGCCGACCTGCAGCGGGTCCTGGACGATGTGGTGCGCCCCGCCGTCCGCGATTGCGAGGGGCGGATCGTGAAGCTGATGGGCGACGGCGCGCTGGTGGAGTTCGCCACTGCGGCGAACGCCATTGCGGCGGCGGAGAGTATTCAGCGCTCCCTGAAGGGCGACTCCATGCAACTCCGCGCGGGCGTCCATGCAGGTGACGTGACGGTGAAAGGCGCCGATATCTTCGGCGAGGCGGTCAACATTGCGGCGCGCCTCGAAGCCGCGGCGCCTCCCGGCGGAGTTCTGGTCAGCCGGACCGCCATGGACGTTGCCGGAGGAGGCCTCCAGACCGTACTGAAGCCCGAGGGTGCGTTGCGGCTCAAGGGGCTCCCGCAACCTGTCGAGGCGCTGTCGATCGACATCGAGGGCGACGTGCGTCAGGCCGACGCCGCGCGGCTCGCGGCCAGCCAGGACATCCGCTTCGCGACCTCGGCGGACGGGACCCGTCTGGCCTGGACGGCGACAGGCGAGGGCCCCCTGCTGGTCAAGGCGCCCAACTGGATCCAGCATTTGGAGCACGACTGGTCAGTCGCCCTTGTCGGCTGGCTGCCGCAGCTCTCGGCGCACCACCGGCTGGTGCGCTTCGACGCCCGCTGCAACGGCCTGTCGGATCGTGGCGTGGCCGACATCTCGCTCGAGCGCTTCGTCGACGACCTCGAGGCGGTCTACGACGCCGCCCTGATCGAGCGCGCCCCGGTCTTCGCCTACTCATTCGGCTGCGTTGTCGCCGCCGCCTTCGCCGCGCGCCGCCCGGACCGTGTCAGCGGCCTAGTGCTGATGAGCGGCTTCGTCCAGGGCATGGCGCGGCGCGACCAGACCCGCGATGACGGGTTCTTGACCGGCCTGAGAACAATGAGCCGCGAGGGTTGGGACGACGACTACCCCTCGGTCAGGGATCTTATTGCCCAGGCCTTCACGCCCGAGGCGAGCCCCGACGACCACCGCGCCTATGCCGAGTTCATGCGCGCGGCGATCTCGGTTGAGGACTGGCTGCGTATCGGCGACACGCTCCGCGATATCGATATCACCGATTGGCTCTCCGCCATCTCCTGCCCTTCCCTGGTCCTCCATGCCAGCCGCGAGCGGATGCAGGGCGCAGACCAGAGCCAGCGCCTCGCCGCCGGCATCGCCGACGCCCGCTTCTGCGGAATGGACAGCGCCAACAACCTAATGCCCGTCTACGACCCCGCTTGGCCCGCGGCGATGCGTGAGATCGAGTCCTTCCTGGGAGCGCTGTGATCGTTGACCCTGAACGGCAGGTTTGGTTGCCTCCGCAGTCGGCCAACTAACTTCGGTTCGGGGTCATAAATACGCGTTCAGCGTCCCTTTGAACCGGGTCTGGAATGCGCCGGTGTCTGCTTTCGGGCGGCATCGAGACCATCGGCGGGAGGCGCAAAACGGCATTTTGCGCCGAAACAACAAATAGGCCGAATGACGGCTTCGGGTCATGAGTTGCCCTTCGGCGTGACTCGGAATCAGGTCTGCAATGCGGCGATGAATCGACATTCAGTCCTGAGCGTCGGCAATGCGGCGGTTTGCCGACCTGGAAATGCCCCTGGCCGAACTCACGCTTTGTGCCAACAGCGGTCATTGGTGGATGCCGCAGCGAAAGCCCGCTTCGAGCCCAAACTGACAGATGCTGCGCCGCGTTCGAATGGCAGCAATGTGGGCCAATCCGGACGCTCAGTAAGCGCGCGCTAGGTGTATTCCTGACCCCAAACCGACATAGCTCACTTCGGGCAGCGCCGGTGGATTACGCGATCCAATTGCATTAAGCTTGGCCATGTTTTGCGGCCCAATGAGGCGGAAATGACTCGTGATATCGGAGATTGGCTCGATGAGCTCGGTCTCGATCGATACGCTAAAACGTTTGTCGACAACGAAATTGATCTGCATGCGCTACCTCACATAACGGAGGAAGACCTTAAGGAGATCGGCGTCGCGCTCGGGGCGCGGCGCAAGCTGCTCGCGGCGATTGCCGAGCTTGGCGGCTCGGACGAGCCGGCGGCAGCGGTCGAGGGGTCGAGTAAACAACCCGCCAGCGCCGAGGCTGAGCGTCGCCAACTCACAGTGATGTTTGTCGATCTGGTGGGTTCGACCGCTCTCTCCGAACGGCTCGACCCCGAGGATCTGCGCGAGGTCATCCGCGCCTACCAGGAGACCTGCTCCGAGGCTGTTGGCCGCTTCGAGGGGCATATCGCCAAGTACATCGGCGACGGGTTGCTCGTCTATTTCGGTTACCCCAGAGCCCACGAGGACGATGCACGGCGGGCGGTGAGTGCGGGCATCGGCATCGTTGAGGGCATCGCGTCACTGAACCCGTCCCTAAGCACCAGCCATGGAATCGAACTCAGTGTCCGCGTCGGCGTCCACACCGGGCTCGTTGTTGCCGGCGAGATGGGCGGTGGCGGGACCCGCGAGGCCGATGCCATCGTCGGGGCGACGCCCAATATCGCGGCGCGGCTTGAAGGGCTGGCAAAGCCCAACACGGTGGCGATCAGCGCTGCTACCCAGAGTCTCGTCGAGGGTTTGTTCGAGAGCGACGATCTTGGCCCGCAAACCTTGAAGGGCGTCTCCGAACCTATCCGTGTCTTCCGGGCACGGGGCGAAAGCACCGCCCACTCGCCATTCGAAGCCACGGTCGAGCGCGGGGTGACGCCACTAGTCGGGCGCGAAGAGGAGATTGGCCTGCTCCTGAAACGCTGGGAGCAGGCGAAGGACGGTGAGGGCCAGGTGGTCTTGCTCTCGGGCGAGGCGGGGGTCGGCAAGTCGCGGATTTTGCGCGGTTTTCGTGAACGGTTAGAAGACGACCCGCACAGCCGGGTTCTCTATTACTGCTCGCCGTATCACCGGAACAGCGCACTCTATCCCGCAGTGGATCAGATCCAACGCGGCCTGCGGTTCTTAAAGAGCGATAGCCCGGCGGAAAAACTGGACAAGTTGGATTCGATTCTTGCTGAGCTCGACCTCCCGGCTGCTCAGCATGCCGCGATCCTCGCAACACTTCTTTCAGTGCCGATAGATGGGCGTTATCCAGAATTGAAGTCGGATCACGAAGGACTCAAGCCACGCACCTTCAATACGATGCTGGCAATTATCCAGGCAATGGCAGCGCGCAAGCCGGTACTGCTGGTAGCCGAGGACCTGCACTGGATCGACCCATCGACTCTCGAGTTCATGGACTTGTTGATCGAAGAACTCCGCCCCTGCCCGGTCCTGATACTGGCCACGACAAGGCCGGAATTCGATAATCCCTGGAGCGGCCACGTCCATGTTACGACCCTGATGCTCAACCACTTGAGCCGCCGTGAGAGTGCGTCGCTCATCAGCAAGGTGACCCGTGGAAAGAGTCTTCCGGATGTCGTTCTCGACGAGATAATCGACAAGACCGACGGTGTGCCGTTGTTCATTGAAGAGCTGACCAAGATGGTCGTGGAATCCGGTTTGTTGGAGGACGCAGGTGACCATTTCGCTCTCGCGGGTCCCTTGCCACCCTTAGCGATCCCGGCGTCGTTGCAGGATTCCTTGATGGCACGTCTGGATCGCCTGTCACTGGTCAAGGAGGTTGCACAGCTTGCAGCGGCGTTGGGACGGTCATTCAGGCGCGACGTGCTGGCGTCGGTTTCGGGGCTCGATGATGCCGCACTCGATGATGCTCTCTCAAAGCTGTTAGAGGCGGAACTGATCTATAGGAGAGGCATGCCGCCCGATGTGACCTATGAGTTCAAGCACGCGCTGGTGCAGGACACCGCCTATCAGTCAATGCTCAAGAGCACGCGTCATCAACACCATCAAAGGATCGCCGAGAGCTTGCGCCAGCAGTTTCCCGAGATCGCCGAGACTGAGCCTGAATTTCTCGCCCATCACTTTACTGAAGCTGGCCTGGCGGAAGTGGCCATAGAGTATTGGCACCGGGCTGGCCGGCGGGCCAACGAACGATCAGCGAATGTTGAAGCCATCGCCCATCTTCGCGAGGGGCTCAGGCTGATTGGAACCTTGCCCGAGACGCCGGAGAGGGACCAGCAGGAACTGGATCTTCGCGTGTTGATCGGTCCGGCGCTGATGGCCGTCAAGGGCTTCGCTGCGAAAGATGTCGCAGAGGTGTATTCCAGAAGCGAAGAGCTTCTACGACGGATCGGCGAAAGTGAGCACGCATTTCCAGTGACCTGGAGTCTCTGGTACGTAAAGCAACACAGCGGTCAAATTGACGCGGCATGCGAGTTGGCGGACAAGCTCTTGCCGTTGGCTGAGAAGCAAGCTGACAGAGCACTGCTCTTGCAGGCGCATCACGCTGCGTGGACCAGCCGTTTTGCGCGTGAAGAACTCCATACGGTCCGCGGCCATGCCGAACAGGGGATCGCCCTTTACAACATGGGCGAGCATCGCTCCCACGCGTTGCTGTATGGCGGGCACGACCCGGGCATGTGCTGCCGTATCATGGGCGGCCTGGCGACATTATTCCTCGGTTTCCCGGACCAAGCTCTGCGGATGATTGAAGACGGCATAGAACTCGCCGAGAAGCTCGATCACGCATTGAGTCTGGCCCTGGCGCTCAGTTTCTCCGGGACCGCCTACCTGTATCTTCGCCAACCACGCTTGATGAGTGCCCGAATGGATGCCTTGGCGACCATCTGCTCGGATCATGGTTTTGGACATTTCGGCCCCATGGAGAGAATGCTTCGCGGTTGGGCAGAAGTTGAAACGGCCCGGTCGTCGGACGGCGTAGCTGCGATGTCTGAGGCGTTGGCGGAGTTTCGAAACACGGGCGCGAAGCGCCTGTCGTTTCAGCTCGCGATTTTGGCCGACGCCTATAGGCGCCTGGGTCGGGTGGAGGAGAGTCTGGCGACGCTGTCCGAGGCGATCAGCGTTGTCGAGGAGACAGGAGAGCGGACATGGGAGCCTGAGATTTATCGGCTCAAGGGGGAAACGCTCAAATTTGGAGGGAAGCAGGATCAAACCGAGGCTGAGAGATGTTTGACAAACGCGATCGAACTCTCGCGTAAACAAGGTGCAAAGTGGTTCGAATTACGGGCATCAATGAGTTTGTCTCGATATCAATTCGATTTGCACAGCGAGAACGAAGCTAGGGAGAACATGACCCCGATATTCGAATGGTTCACGGAAGGCTTCGACACGCCCGACCTCGTGGAAGCAAAGGCGTTACTCGACGAAATGTCTTAGGTCCGCTTCTCATGTGGTGGAGGGCCCCCACTCCCCTGCATCCAGATGCCAAAGTGCGATTTCGTTTGATGGACCGTGAGCGTCCATTCCTGGCACTTTCTTGACATAGCCCCAACGGCAGCAATCGGGATCAAACCGGACATCTGAAATTTTGCTCAAATGGCGGCTTTGTCCCGCACAGCGGACCTCCCCCATACTAAGCGTGAATGACGGCTTCGGGTCATAGTCGGAAGTTCAGCACCCGTCAGCGCCACGTCTGGAATGCGACGGTAACGTCGGTATCGCCGCTGACTGAGACAATTATCCTTGTTGGCGAGATGCATCGTTCCGGATACACTATTGTCACCACCTGAAACGACAGTTTGCCGACGAGAGGTTTC
>JAPULJ010000741.1 GCA_027295145.1 Alphaproteobacteria bacterium
ACACGGCTGACCTCGACGCGGGCTTTCGAGTTCGTACTTGTAGACAGCCCGGCCTTGGCCAGACTAATCCCTGACCCGGAGGCGTTCGCCTCTCATTTCGAAGCCACTGAGACTGGGGCAGAAGTCGCGGTCTTTCCGAACCTGGGCGGTGACGCGTTTCTTGTCGCGCCAACCCCGCAAGCCCCACTCATCGCGTACACACACCTTGCTGCCTTCGCGCGAACCGCGCCTGCCGAACAGCAGCACGCTTTTTGGTGTACCGTCGGCTCCACTGTCGCTGACCGTCTTGCGGATCGCCCACTGTGGCTAAGCACCAATGGCCTGGGCGTAGCATGGCTCCACGCGAGGTTGGACTCGCGTCCGAAGTACTACACTTTTGAGCCTTACCTGATGAACGCCTAATCGAGACCGCTACTGGGGGTAAAGCCGACATTGAATGTCCGCTTTTTGAGTCATACCCGTTCTTGCGCCTCCTAATGTCTGCTTTCGGGGGTAAAGCGGACTCTCTGGCGCACCCCTCCGAATGTCTGCTTATAGCGAGAAGCGGACTCTCACGGCGTGAGTGTGCTATGTCCGCTGTTGTAGAAAAGGGCGGACTTGGTTTAATGCTAAGCCCTATGGCGGCGATTATCGCCATCCAGCGGTATTTGAAAACGCACCTTGCACGCGTTCCGCGTTTGGCCGCACCTTGAGGATCGGGAGGAGACTCATGAGCGCAAACAACAATATGGTCGAGACGTTAAATCAGGCCTGGGACCTTCTAGGAAAGGGCAGTTTTGATGGTTTGGCGGCGCTTTACGCCACAGACATGGTGTTCGTTCTGCCTGGTCAGAACGACGTGCTGACCGGAAGGGACGCGTTTCGCGCCGCACTCGACAACATAGGGGCCGCTCTGCCGCCCGGTTTTGACATCAAGGGTTTGCGGTATTGCGTGGGTGATAGTGAGGTGATGAATGTCGTTGAGTGGACCTCGACGAAGCTGCCGGATGGAAGCCAATCGGCGATCCTTTGGAAATTCGATGGCGACGGCCAGATCACCGAGGAACGGTGGTTCGTCGATACAGAGCAATGGAAGGCTGCCTTCTGACTAGACGGCGCCTACGTTTTCCCTCACGCCCGCAACCCTGGCGCTGAGCACCATCCAGCCAAGTGGAGCAGCAGCAGCCTCGGCGGCGGCCAGATGCATAGCCCTGTCCGCTGGAGCCCCGACCTCGGCGAGACTCAGGTGAGCCTGCGCCAACACGCCGTCCATGCCGGTTTCCCTTGCCAGCGCTATCGCCCGGTCAAAGTGATCAGGCGCGATGGCGGAATCCAGATCCCCCAAGGCCAATGCAGCCAGGGCCGCGGCGCGACGGTTGCCAGTGCTGGAGTAAAAGGCCAGACATTCCTTGAGCCAAGCTAAGGCCTTTTCCCGCTCGCCCAATGTGGCCAAAGCGCGCCCATACGAAACCTCGCTGGCAAAAGCGAAGAAGAGGGAGCCGATTTCGTCACCCAGCCTTTGGGCGCGGCCAAGGTAGGCGATCGCATGCGATGCGTCGCCATTTGCCGCCAGCAGGATGCCTCGAGTGGCATCCGCCATAATCCGGTCGAAACCGCATTGGGCGTGTTGCCGCGCCAATTCGACGCTGTCCATTGCCACATCGTAATTCTGTTCGCTGGTTTCCGTATAGGCGAGCATGCAATTTCCCCAGGACAATGCGGGCGGATAACCCGTCCGTTGTCCCAGAGAGATTAAGATGTGCGCCTGCTCGCGGGCGTTGGCCATTTGACCACGATGGGTTAGATCGGCCCAACGGCCGTATTGGGCGAGAGTGGTCAGATAGTTTTCGCCCACTTTCTCCGCGACAGCGTCAAGGCGGGCACAAAGGCTTTGCAGATAGTTTGCCGGTTCGCCATCGGCCGTAATGGAGTGCAGCCAAACAAGCTCACCAAGCACGTAACCGATCGCAGCATCATCGGCCAGCTTCTCGGCGATGGCCATTGCGCGACTGAGTGTGGCTTCCGCCTCGGCGAACCGAGAGAAATTCAGATAACCCTCGCCGAGCCAAGTGAGGACACCCGCCAGTTCCGAAGTTTCGCCCAAGGCTTCGATAAGCGGCAGGTTGCTTTCGGCCAGCTGTACCATGTCGCCGAATCGAGCATCCCAGCACAGGATCGGCACCTGGTTTACAACCGCATTGGCGTACAGCGGGTCGACCGACTCGCCGGGCTGTTGGGGCAAAAGCGCGGTCACTTTGCTGAACCAGCTGTCGGCATCACCCAGAGCGAATAGGGTGTAAGCCTTTTGTCCAGCGAGATAAGCGTAGCGTGCTGCCCTTTCGTTGTCTTTGGCGAGTTCGAAATGCCCTGCCAGCTCCTCAGCGACCTCCCGTTCCCGGCCGGCATGCAGTTCCTCGATAACGTTACCAATGGCACGATGCTGTTCGCGTCTATCGGAGCCCAACAGGCCTCCATAAATCGCGTCCTGCACCAGGGCGTGCTTGAACCGATAGCCATCGACCGTGACGCCCTCGTCCTTGAGGATAAGGCCGCTATCCATCAATTCGCCGAGCGCCGTTGCGGGGTCATCGGGTCGGCAGATGGCGGCGATTACATCGGCGTGGAAGCGACGCCCCACCACCGACGCCGCCTTCAGAACATACTGTGCCGCCGGCGATAAGGTGTCGGCGCGTTGCAACAAAAGACCCGCCAATGTGTCGGGGATTGCGGAAGGATCGTTTCGACGATTATCGACCCACGATTGCTGTGCTGGTTCCTGACTTTTCAGATGGCGCGCGAGTTCCTCCACAAAAAACGGAATCCCGCCGGACCGATCGAGCACGGCCGAAGTGGCGGAGTCATCATACAGATCGGCTCCCAGCTGATCTTGGAAAAGCCGGGCCGTGTCCTCATTCGACAACGGCTCCAGGACGACGGTGCGCGTGGTCGTGTGGCCGAGCCAGGGCGGCTCATATTCCGGCCGAAACGTACAGAGGATGAGATAGCCCGTTGTACCTGGAGATCGCACGAGCGCATCGATAACTTCCTCGGAACGCCGGTCAATCCAGTGAAGGTCGTTGATATGTACAATCGCTGCTCGGTCGCGTTGGGCAATACCTCGAACAAGCCCGACCAGCGCCTCGTGGGTGCGCACACCAATTAGATCGGGGTCCAGCTCTGATGCCGCCGCGCCGTGATGGCCCAGAAGACTGAGGAGGTAGGGAATGTGCCGGGTGGCGTCGAGCCCAATGCCGCTCCATTCCGCCCGGAGCCGGGCGACCGCCACTTGGTCCAGTCGCCCAGAGCCCAGATTGAAGCCGCGCCTGATCAGGTCGATGAAGGGAAAAAAGGTGGTACGTCCGCCGTGGGTGGCGCAATGGCCGGTCAGGATCGTTGTTCGTCTGATGGTCCGGTTGAGAAATTCATGGACCAACCGTGACTTGCCGATGCCTGCATCGCCGACCACATTGACGACTGCGGTGTCTCCGCTTCGGATCCGGCTGAAAGCCGCGGCAAGGGCGCCTAGTTCCTCCGAGCGGCCAATGAAAAGGCTCAGGCCCACTTCGGAAGCCCGCTCAAAGCGGCCGCCCGCCAAGCCTAAACCGTCAACCCGCCAGACAGCGATTGGATCGGTGAACCCCTTGAGCGCTTTTTCTCCCAAAGCGGTAAATTCAACCGAACTGCCTACCAGAGCCTGGGTGTGCGGTCCAATGACGACCGTATTCGGCTCAGCCACGTCCTGCAGGCGGGCGGTCAGGTTGGGCGTTTCGCCGACCACCGCCTCTTCCTGAGACGATCCCGCGCCGATCAGCTCGCCCACGACCACCGGCCCGGTTTCGATTCCGACTCGCACACATACAGAAACGCCCTTGTCTCGGCCGAGGCCTTTGTCGATGGCGGTTATCGCCTCCACCAGCGCCAGGCCAGCGCGTACTGCACGCTCGGCATCATCCTCATGAGAGTGCGGATAGCCGAAATAGGCCAGAACGCCATCGCCCAGATATTTGGCGACATGGCCGTCGAATCTTCCGATGGCCGACTTGGCGGCATCCTGGTACGCTCGGCTGATCTCGCGTAGATCCTCCGGGTCGAGCTGCTGTGACAGTTGGGTCGATCCGACCAAGTCGGCGAACATGATCGTCAGCTGACGATACTGTGCTCCGCTGTGTGTCTCGCCCCCGCCCATCGGCTGTGGTGCCGAGTCCGCCGTCAAATTGCGGATTGCCGCCAGAATCTTCTTGCGATGACCGAGCGGGCCGACACCGATCTCTTTCAGCTCGGTAGAGGTCAAGCTCGGCAGTACTTCGGTATCTATGGCGTTGATGCGGAACGCTTGTAAATATTGCTCGAGTCCCAGAGAGCTCAGAAGTTCGTCCGGTGTCATCGCCCCGAATCGCCTTAATCTACCCGGAGCCCACTTTACCACAAGTCATGATGTCTGTGAGTCGCCTCGGCTGTGAGCGGCGATATGTGAGAGATGCGATTAGTTATCGTCCAGCCTGGACCACACTCGGTCGTTACGCTCTCCGCCTCTCGATGTCCGCTTACTGATACCGAACCGGATAAATCCCCACAGCGGCCCATATGACAGCACTGGATCATAAGCAGACATTCAAGCCGGCTACCCAAAACGACCGCTTTCGGGGGTAAAGCGGACTCTCTGGCGGGCCCCTCAGCATGTCTGCTTTTAGCCAGAAGCGGACATTCGAGGATGCCGGCGATGATCAGCCCAGTTAGACTGGTTTTGACGCAGTCCCTTAAGATATGCGGGACCAATCGCGCACTGGCGAGGCGTCCGGAGGGGCGTTGTGGCGGCATTGCACATCAGTTTGTTTGGCGGGTTCGAGGCACGCCTGGGATCGGGCGAAGTGCTCCCGCTCAAGGGTCGCAAGACCCAGGCGCTCGTCGGCTACCTGGCCCTTACTCCCGGCAAGCGGCACACGCGAGATGAGCTAGTCGCGCTGTTGTGGAGCGACCGGGGCGAGCGGCAAGCGCGTTCTAGCCTGCGGCAATCCCTCTCCGAGCTGCGCAAGGCGCTGGGCGACGGCGATGACTCACCGCTGATCGCCGGGCGGGATGCCGTCTCACTCGATGCCGATGCTGTCGACGTGGACGTGGCTGAGTTCGAGCACTTGATCGACGACGGCACGCCCACGGCGCTCGAACGGGCGGTCGAGCTCTACCGAGGTGATCTCCTCGACGGGATCGGCGTCCACGACCCGGCCTTCGAGGACTGGCTGCGTGACGAGCGTGGGCGCCTGCAGGAGCGCGCCTGCGAAGCGCTGTCGAGACTACTCGACCACCAAGCGGTGGGCGACACCGAGCGGGCCATCGCCACGGCGCGGCGGCTGCTTGCGCTCGATCCCTTGCGGGAGACCACCCATCGCGCCCTGATGAGGCTCTATGCCGGCAAGGGCGAGAGGACGCTGGCGCTCAAGCAGTATCAGGCGTGTCACGACGTGCTCGCCGCCGAGCTCGGGCTTTCGCCGGAGACCGAGACCGAGGAACTCGCTGCAGAGATCCGCACCGGCGCGGCACGAACGGAGGAGGCCGTCGATCCTGTATCTGATCGAAGGGCGTCGCGGGCCGAACCGTTGCCACTCCCGGACAAGCCGTCGATCGCCGTGTTGCCCTTCGTGAACATATCCGGCGATCCGGAGCAGGAGTACTTTTCAGACGGCGTCACCGAGGACATCATCACCGAGCTCAGCCGCTTTCGCTCGCTCTTCGTCATCGCGCATAACTCATCCTTCACTTACAAGGGCCGGGCCGCGAAGGTTCAGGACATCGGCCGCGAGCTTGGCGTGCAATACGTGGTCGAAGGCAGCGTGCGCAAGGCGGGCGACCGGGTTCGCATCACCGCCCAGTTTGTCGAGGCCGAAAGCGGTAATCACCTCTGGGCAGAGCGCTACGATCGGGATCTCGAGGACGTATTCGCGGTACAGGACGAGGTCGTGCAGGCTATAGTCTCGATCTTGCCAGAAAAGCTTGGCCGCGCTGCTTTGGCGCACGCGAGCCGAAAGTCGACCGACAACTTGACGGCCTACGACTATCTCCTGCGCGGCGAGTGGTATACCCGCACAGACTACGGCGATCCAAAAGCGCTTGAAATGTTTGAGAAAGCCGTCGAGATCGACCCACAATGTGCGCGCGCCTACGCAAGACTTGCTGTCCTCCATCTTTACAACGTCTTTCGCTGGGGTGTGCCGAGCGAGGAGTCAGCTCGTAAGGGTCTTGAGTACGCCGAGCTGGCGCTCGGAATTGATGAAGACGACGCTTCTGTCCAAGCGATCGCCTCGTTGGCGTATCACTTACTGGGTCAGCATGATCGCGCCAAAATTCATTCGGAAAATGCGATCGCACTCAATCCAAACGACGTGTACGTGATCTCACGTCATGCCCACCTATTGGCCTATCTCGGCGATCCTGCTGGTGGAATCGAATGGATGCGTAAGGAACAACGCCTCGACCCGCATGAACCGGAATCCCACGCCGAAAGTTGGGTTGAGATTTACTACATGGCGCGCCAGTACGAGCAGGCGATTGCGGCGTTCGAGCGTTGGCGCAATCCACCATTTCACTTGTATGCAGAATTGGCTGCCTGTCATGCCCAGGCCGGCCGTATGGACGACGCCCGGGCCGCCGTCGCCGAGTATGAACGGCAACGTCCCAAGGACTATGATTTCGGCAAGTTTGCGGCAGCACACATGACAATGTGCAAATACCAAGAGGACCGCGACCACTGGCTTGAAGGTTACCGCAAAGCGGGATTCTCCGTGTGATCGAAGCACGATTGGACGTAGTGCCTTGATGTCCGCTTTGGGTCAAAAGCGAACATCCCGAAACCGGGCCCGTGCACTCTTTTGCGCAAGGAGTCCGCCGTTAAGCACCTGCCCCCGAGAGTGGTGGCCATCACGCGCGCTTAACTGCGGACTTCATGGTTGCGGGCTATTTCGGAAGGGGCCCCTTTACCGATCTCCCTATCCGGGCTGTCGACACTGGGGCCCTGTTCACACCAGCTAAGCATCCAGTGAACCATAGGCTTGAATGTGGGCTAGGTCGTCCTGTCCGGCTTGGGATCTTACGGGCGACCCGGCCCAGTTGAGAGCGACGCTAGGAGGTCAGGTATGCCTCGATCTCGTCGAGGCGTCCGCCATTGCTGCCCCCGGCGACAATGACGTTGCTCAGGTTGTCCACGAGCCAATAGCGGCCGTAATTGCAAAGACGCGGGTCGCGCCTCCGCGATTTCCGGAGCGTCAATCCGCGTTTATTAGCCCATCGGCGAAGGCGTTTTTCCCAAGCTGCTGTATTTTGTTCGTACTCTATGGAGCTTGACCACTCTTGAAGCATAGCGAATCTCCTCTGTTTACACAGATTCCAGACGTCCTCGCCGACCTTGAAGTCAGGCGGTACGCCCCTCGCTATGCAGTGCCTCGAGAAGTGGTCGCGGTAAGGCGTTGTTCCGCGAATATGTCACGCGCTCATCGAGCGTTCGA
>JAPULJ010000742.1 GCA_027295145.1 Alphaproteobacteria bacterium
CCGCTTCGCCTGGAGCGCGGAGGTCAGCGCCATCCATTTCTCGTGCTTCACCGACCTTCGGGTGCCGCCCCAACGCCGCATCCCGGTCTACGAGCTATTGGCCATGATCAACGCGCGCATGTGGCTCGGCCATTTCGATCTTGCCATCGCCGACGAAACGCCGACATTCCGCCACGCCGTGTTGCTGCGCGGCGCCAACGGCGCCAGTGTCGAGCAACTCGAAGACATGGTCGATCACGCCCTGGCCGAGTGCGAGCGTTACTACACCGCCTTCCAGTTCGTCATCTGGGGCGGCAAGGACCCATCCGAAGCGATCGCCGCCTCGCTGCTCGATCCCGTCGGCGAGGCATGAGCCATGGTGGCTGCGGGGTCTAAAACAGAAGGCCCCGGCGGTAGGTTGCTACTGGTCGGTTGCGGCAAGATGGGCGCCGCGTTGCTGAACGGCTGGATCGACGGCGGCTACGATCCGGCCGAGATCCGCGTCGTCGAGCCACAAGAAAGCGCACCGCAACTCGTCCACAGCCAACCCGTCCCGCTGTTCGTTGCCGATGCCGGCGCCCTCGATGAAGGTTTCGATCCGGCGGTCGTTGTGTTCGCGGTCAAGCCCCAGATCATGGACGAGGCCGCGCCCCTCTATCGTGCCTATGCCAAGCTGGGAGCGGTGTTCCTGTCGATTGCCGCCGGTAAGACCATCGGCTTTTTCGAGGGCGCGCTCGGCAAAGGCGCGGCGATCGTCCGCTCGATGCCCAACACCCCGGCGGCAATCGGCCGCGGGATCACGGTCGCATGCGCCAATAAGAATGTCCGGCCGGGGCAGCGGGTGCTGTGCGATCAACTGCTTCAGACAGTCGGCGAGGTCGCCTGGGTCAAGGACGAAGGCATGCTCGACGCGGTACCCGCGGTTTCAGGCAGCGGGCCGGCTTACGTCTTCCTGCTCGCCGAGGCGCTGGCCGAGGCCGGGCTGGAAGCGGGCTTGCCTGAAGAGTTGGCTGCGCAGTTAGCCCGAGCCACGGTCACCGGTGCCGGCGAATTGCTAAACCGTTCCTCCGAGACCCCCGCGGTCCTGCGCCAGAACGTCACCAGTCCCGGCGGCACCACCCAGGCGGCGCTCGACGTGCTGATGGCCGGCGACGGGCTGGGGCCGCTGATGGCGCGAGCGGTAGCGGCAGCGACCGAGCGCTCGCGCCAACTCGCCGGGTAAAAAGATGCCCGATCTGCCGGCGAGCGCACAGCGGGTCCAGGACAAGCTCGCAGAACTGGGATTCGGCAACCAAGTCGTCGAGATGCCCGACACCACCCGCAGCGCGGCCGATGCGGCAGCATCCTGCGGCTGCGAGGTCGCCCAGATCGCCAAGTCGATCATATTCCGCGCCGCCGTTTCAAACCGCGCTGTCCTGGTCATGGCCAGCGGCGTCAACCGGGTCGACGAGGATAAAATCGCGGCCGCGCTCGGCGAGGAGCTGGCCACGGCCGACGCCGATTTCGTGCGCGCCAGCACCGGCTTTGCCATCGGTGGGGTCGCGCCGATCGGCCACAGTGCGGCGCCGGAAATATTCATCGACCGCGACCTGATGGGGTTCGAGACAATCTGGGCGGCGGCGGGCACACCGCGCGCGGTTTTCAAGCTGACACCCGAAGAACTGGTGCGGATGACCGGCGGGGCGGTGATCGAGATCTGCTAGCGGTACCGTTGGTCTAACTTCCGCTGGCGAGCGCCGCCGCCATTAGATCGGCGACGGCGAGGCTCAGTGGGTCACCGGCTTCCTTGCGCAGGCCGCTTATGGCGCCAGCCCGGTTCGCTGCGGGGTGGTTCTGGTTCAGCTTGAACTTGCCCTCGATCCGCGCGATGGGGATCTCGAAGGCAACGATACCCTTGAGCATGCTTTCTATATAATTCTGCGGCTGGTTGTCGAGCCTCCAGGGCTCGATGACAGCTTCCTCGTGGCGCGCCACCAATGCCTCTTGCTGGGCCCGAACCTTTTCGGTGTCCTCAACGATCTTGGGAACGCCATAGGCATGGACAACGACGTAATTCCAGGTCGGCACGGCGTTGTTTGCGGGGTCGTACCAGCGCGGCGAGATGTAGGCATGGGGGCCCTCGAAGATACACAGGATCTCGTTGCCGGCATTGAAGCCGCGCCATTGCGGGTTGGCCCGTGCGAGATGCGCCTGCAGAGTTCCATTGTCGCCCGATGCGCGGTCGAGCTCGAAGGGAATGTGCGAGGCTACCGGCGCGCCGCATTCATCGAGGCTGATCAGGATGCCGAAACCGTAGGCATCGATCAGATCGTGCAGAACTGAATTGTCGGTCTCGGCGAAGGGGGCAGGGATGTACATGGACGAACTCGTGTTCTAGGGATTCGGGAATTCAAAACCAACAGGTCTCGCGAATGTCAGTACACCGCATCGACGTGCATCACCATATCCTGCCGCCGAGATGGGTCGCCGAGGTGGGCGATGATCGGATCGGGCCGCTGATCCTGGCCGGCAAAACGCCGGAATGGACACCGCAACTGTCGATCGAGGCGATGGACCGCAACGGCATCGAAACGGCGATCACCTCGATCTCCGCGCCGGGCCTGTGGTTCGGCGATAACCAGGCGACGGCCAAGCTGGCCCGGCACTGCAACGACTACGCGGCCGAGATCGCCCAAGCCCATCCCGGGCGGTTCGGCGTCTTCGCCAGCCTGCCGCTGCCCGATGTCGAGGCCAGCTTGCAGGAAATCGGCCACGCCCTCGACGAGCTGAAAGCAGAAGGCATCGGCCTCCTCACCAGCTACGGCGATCGCTATCCCGGCGACGCCGAATTCGCGCCGGTCTTCGATGAGCTCGACCGGCGTGGCGCGGTCGTCTATTTCCACCCGACCAACGCGCCGTGCAGCCAGTGCCAGCCGGAGATCCCCGCGGCGACGCTCGACTTTCCCTTCGATACGACGCGCGCCATCGTCAGCCTGCTGTTCGGCGGCACCTTCGCGCGCTGCCGCAATATCCGCTTTATCTTCTCCCACGCCGGCGGCACCGCGCCCTACCTTGCCGAGCGCATTGCAAGACTCGCCGTGCGTCCCGAATTCAAAGAAAAAGTGCCGAACGGTGTGATCCCCGAACTCCAGCGCCTGTACTACGATACCGCGCTGTCGGCCAACTGGCAGGCCTTTCGCAGCCTCTTCGAGCTGGTAACGCCCGATAAGGTGCTGTTTGGCAGCGACTACCCGTTTGCCCCCGAAGCCACGATGACCGGGAGCGTGAAGGCCCTGCAGGAAATGGGGCTGGAGCCGGCTGTCC
>JAPULJ010000743.1 GCA_027295145.1 Alphaproteobacteria bacterium
AACTGGCGCGGGGACGAGGTGACGGTGCTGACCGCCTACGAGGCGATCGGCGGCGTGCTCGCCGGCACCTTCGATGAAGCCGACCTCGCCTCGATGGAGCGCGCCTGCCTGCCCACCATCGGCGCCTGCCCCGGCCAATTCCCCGCCAACACAATGGGCATGGTCTCCGAGGCGCTGGGGTTGGCCCCGCTCGGCTCCTCGATGATCCCGGCTGTCTACGAGGACCGCAAGGGCGTCGCCCATGCCGGCGGCCGAATGGTCATGAAGATGCTGGAAAAGGGCGGCCCCCTGCCCCGCGATCTGGTGACCAGAGCCAGCCTCGAGAACGCCGCCGCCGTAGTCTCGGCGACCGGCGGATCGACAAACGCCGCGCTGCATATCCCGGCTATCGCCCACGAGGCAGGCATCGCCTTCACCATGGACGATGTGGAGGCGGTGTTCGCCCGCACACCGCTGATCGCCGATCTGCAGCCGGCGGGACGCTACCTCGCCCGCGATGTCCACCAGATCGGCGGAGCACCTGTCGTCCTCAAAGCGCTCCTTAAATCCGGCCACCTCGATGGCGATTGCCTGACGCTCGGCGGCGAGACAATGGAGAATGCGCTCGCCCGACACGGCGATCCCGATGGCGCGGTGGTGCATTCGGGCGATGACCCGATCTCGGCCGATGGCGGCGTCGTCGTGCTCAAGGGCAATCTGTGTCCCGACGGGGCGTTGCTCAAGGTGGCCGGGCTGAAATCACTGATATTCAAGGGCCCAGCACTGGTCTTCGAGAACGAGGAGGACTGCAACCGCGTCGTCCAATCGCGCAACTATGAGACTGGTTCGGTCATCGTCATCCGTTACGAGGGCCCCAAGGGCGGACCCGGTATGCGCGAGATGCTGGGCACGACGGCGCTGATCTACGGCCAGGGTATGGGCGAGAAAGTCGCTCTGCTGACTGACGGACGCTTCTCCGGGGCGACCCGCGGCATGTGCATCGGCCATGTCAGCCCTGAGGCTGCCTCCGGGGGGCCGCTGGCGCTGATCGAAACCGGCGATGTCATCACCATCGACGCGGGCGCGCGGCGCATCGATGTAGAACTCTCCGATGCGGAATTGGCTACTCGCAAGACCCAGTGGAAGCCACCGGTGAACACATCCATAGGCGGATTGCTGGAAAAATACGCGGCTCTCGTCGGCCCGGCAAATCTCGGCGCTGTCACTCATTCCGGGGGTGTCGTGTGGGAGGTCGAGGAATAGACCTCGGAACGGGCTCGGGTTACACAAGTGGCCGTCCGCGGTGACAGACGATAGAGAACAAGCATGACGAAGGACAAACCCGCGCTCGGTTTTATCGGCATGGGGCTGATGGGCGCGCCGATGACACGGCGGCTGCTCGAGGCCGGATACGACGTGACGGTGTGGAACCGCACGAACGAGAAAACCGCACAGCTACTCGAAGCCGGCGCACGGCCCGGCAAGTCCCCGAAAAGCATTGCCGCGAATGTCGATATTACAATGATGTGCTTGACCGCGGCGCCGGCCGTCGAGGCGGTCGTCTTCGGCGAGGACGGCATCGCCGGCGCCAAAGGGACCGGAAAGCTGTTGGTCGATTTCTCTTCGATGCGGCCGGACCTGACAGCCGAATGGTCGGTGCGATTGCGCGATACCAACGCCATGGGCTGGATCGACGCGCCGGTTTCCGGTGGGGTGCCGGGGGCAGAGCAGGGCACGCTGGCGATCATGGCCGGCGGCGAGACAGCCGAAATCGAACGTGTGCGCCCGGTCGTCATGAACCTCTGCCAGCGCCTGACCCATATGGGAGCGTCGGGCGCTGGCCAGACGACCAAGCTGGTCAACCAGATCATCGTCGGCTGTAATGTCGTGGTGGTGGCGGAGGCTTTAGCCTATGCGGCAAAGGCCGGGGTCGATGCCGCCAAGATTCCCGACGCTCTGGCCGGCGGCTTCGCAGATTCGATCCCCTTCCAGCTCTTTGGTCCGCGCTTCGCAGGAGGCATTTACGAGCCGCCCCTGGGCAAACTCGCGCTGATGACCAAGGATCTCGGCACCGCCAGCGACGAAGCGGCCGGGGTCAACAGCGCCGCGCCGATGACCAATCTCGCTCTGGAACTGATGCGCTTGCTGGAAGCGCGCGGCCACAGCCACGACGACATTACGATTTTGCGCGAACTCTACGGCGACAAACCGCTGCGATAGGTACCGAGGTTATCGGTTGCCGGTAAATTTCGGAGCGCGTTTTTCAACGAAGGCGGTGATCCCTTCGAGCCCGTCGGGCGAGGACATGTTGGCAGCGATATAGCGGGTCTCGTGTTCGAGCTGGGTCTCCATCGGAGTATCAAAAGTGCCGGCGAGAAGCCGCTTGAGCGAGCCGAAGGCTTGGCTCGGGCCCTTGGCGAAGCGCTGGACTAGCGCCTCGGCTTCTTCCATCAGCTTGTCATCGGGTACGACCTGGGTGACGAGACCCCAATCGCAGGCTTCTTGGGCACTGAATCGGCGGTTGGTCAGGAACAGCTCCTGAGCCCGGCGCAGGCCGATCAGGCGCGGCAGATAGTAGGTCGAACCACCATCGGGGGAGAGCCCGGCCGCCGTGTAGGCCATTGTGAAGCTTGCCGATTGCGCCGCCAACACGATATCGCCCGAGAACGCAAGGCTGGCCCCGCCGCCGGCCGCGATCCCATTTACCGCGACGACCATGGGCGCGTCCATGCGGGCGAATCGAACCTGGGCCCCGTGCAGATAGGTCGTGCCTTCCTTCAGCAGGCGCCCGATGCGGTCGGTATTCTTTGTGAAGTATTTGAGATCGCCGCCAGAGCAAAAAAAATCGCCATTGCCGGTCAGCAGGACTGCGCGAATCAAGGGGTCTTCATCACACTCGATGGCGAGTTCGAACAGCGTCTTCAACATCGGCACATCGATCGGGTTGGCCTCGTCTGGCCGGTTGATGGTGATGCGGGCAACGCCGTCCCGCTTTTCGAACAGCATCGGCTGTGAGGTCATGGCGGAGAGCCTTTCTTTTAGATGTGTAGCCTTGGATCGAGCCTAGTGGACGCTTGCGCTGTGGGGAAGCACGCCGGCTATCCGCCCTCGGCAACTGATTGGATGAGCCGCAAGAGCTTCAGCATTTCCATCTGGCCGTCGCCGCCAATGCGGGCCGACATCCGGTCCTCAAGGGAGGTAACGGCGGCTTGAAGTTCGTCTAGCTTGGTCAGGCCCGATTCCGTCAGGACCAGCGAGTGAGCGCGTTTGTCCTCCGCCGAGACGCTGCGGTTGACCCAGCCCTCGCGTTCGAGCCGGTTGAGGATCGGCACGAGCGAGGATCGGTCGAGGCCTACCGCACGGGAAATCGCCGTTTGGGTCCGGCCCGGATTGCGCGCGATGAGGTAGAGGATCGGGAAATCTCCCGGCAGCGCATCTGGCGCGATCATGCGGTAGAGCTCGGAGGCCAGGAAGTTGCGTACCTTGTGCAATTGAAAGCCGACGAATTCGTCGAGGATTCCGAATTCAATCGGCCGGTTGCGGGGCATTTCGAGTTCCCCGTCTAAGTCCTTGCTGGCGCGCACGTGATCGTTCCTCATTGTTCCACGCATACCTTAGTATACAATATTGTTTGATATCCAACAATATTGTTGTTATAAGAAATTACGGGCATGCGGGACGCGCGCACAAAAGGTCTCGCGCACAAAAGAATGATTGCGCCCTAACGCTGGCGACTGCCGGCCATGGCTTTGACGGAAAATGGAGCAGGAAAGTGACGCTCAAGATCGGCATCGATGTCGGCGGCACCTTCACTGATTTCCTCGTTGTCCATGGCGATGCGGAGCCGCAAATCCACAAAACCCTGTCGACGCCGGAAGATCCCGCGATCGGCCTTATTAACGGGCTTACCGATATCGCGCGTGCGGCGGGCTCGAGCCTCGAGGGCTTCGCTCCCAGCATCGACACCATCGTCCACGGCACGACCGTGACGACCAACGCGACGCTGACCCGCTCGGGCGCCAAGACCGGGCTGATCACCACCGACGGTGTGCGCGACGCGCTCGAAATGCGCCGGGGTATCCGCGAGGAGCAGTACAACAACCGCTACACCAACGTCCCGCCCCTGGTGCCGCGCTACTTGCGCGCGCCGGTCGCGGGCCGTCTCGACCGAAAGGGCAAAGAGGTCGAACCCCTGCGCATCGAGGACATCCGCGCGGCGATCGATCTGTTCAAGGAAGAAGCCGTCGAGGCGGTCGCTATCTGCTTCATGAATTCATTTGCCAACCCCGAGCACGAGCGCCAGGCGGCGGCATTGGTGGCGCAGGAAATGCCCGATGCCTATCTCACCGTATCGAGCGAGCTGCTGCCCTCGATCCGATTCTACAACCGGGTCAGCACCACGGTCCTGAATTCCTACAACGGTCCCAAACTCAGCGCCTATCTTCTCAGCCTGACCAAACGGCTGAAGGATATGGGTTTCGGTGGCGTGCTCCTGATCATGCAGTCGAACGGCGGC
>JAPULJ010000744.1 GCA_027295145.1 Alphaproteobacteria bacterium
CGGTCATTTCAGGTGGGATCGTTGGCTGTCGGGACAGTAACACAAAACCCCAGCGCTTCTCTCGGGCTCCAGAGTGACTTCCAGAACGCGGTGCTAGGTGTATGATACCTACCCCGGGGTTATGAAGCTGGCCACGCCTTCGGTCGAGCTTATGACACCGGTAAATTGCCACCCGACGACGAGCTCACCGCCGACCTTGCCAACATAATGCCGCTTTACCTCCAACTCCGATCGCGCGGCGGTGTGCTTCCTTTAGAGGATGCAGAGGACCAAGCGGCCGAAGAGCACACGGAGACGATTACCGAACGGCGTCGCTACCGGCTGCACCGGTCAGTCGAGCGCGACTCTTCCGCTAGCCGCAAAGCCAAGAAGGTCCACGGCTACATCTGCCAAGGCTGTAGATTTGATTTCGAGACGGTCTATGGCCCGGCTGGACGCGAGTATATCGAGGCACACCATCTGACTCCGCTAGCCGAGCTGCCCGAAGATACTCCGGTTTCCTTGGATCCTAGAGAGGATTTTGCGGTGCTCTGTGCGAACTGCCATCGCATGATGCATCGGAAGGATGGGCCGAGGACCTTGGCGGAGATACGTGCCCTCGCTCGCGTAGGGGCGGTGCAGGCGTTTCACAGTAGGCTTCGCGGCCCGGAACGGTAATGCCCTCGGAACGATGACGCACCGGGCCGGGTGCACTAATTCGTGGTTTTTTGATGGAGTACGAAAAACCGATTTGCTTATCCCAATTTCCTGCGGCTAACGATATGAGACGTGCTTGACCTTTGACAGGGGTCCTGCGACTGGGATTTCTGTACAGCCGATTTTGGAAGATTTCGGACTTTTAACACACGCTCTGAGGTCCGTTCATGGCTATAAGCGGCGGTTCCGACCACGCTGCCGTTACGACTGCTCTACCCCTGAGAGCCGACCTTCGAGCAGCAACATCCGCTTTCTTGGCGTGGGGGCCCGCTCTACCTCAGACAGCCGACGCCGTTGGGCGAAGCCCGCCAGGACCGGTTATGACCCGGAGCGGCTTAAAATTTGGTTCGGCTTTCGACGCTTTTATGCGCCAGTCTTTTAGCCAACTATTCTTGCCCGTCTTCAATCGGGTTGTTGAAGAGAAGGTCTTCCCAATACCCAGTCCGCCCAACCTGAGGATCGATCAACGCCTTCCGAAGGCCGAGCCTCATTGCATCTTCAAGTGCCGCGACAAGTTCGCCTAACGTGGCGCCCGGGTTGTCAGGGAGGCCGGTGTTATTGATCGAGCCACCGTGCACTACTTGGCTCCGAACGTCATATGCCTTGCGCATCAGGCTGAACACTTGTCGCGGATCATACTGAGGAGACTCAACGAACTTTGCGGCGCGAAGCGCTAGCCGAAATCGTAGTTCTCCCCGCTCGCCGGGGGCTCCCACATCGTGGAGAAACAGTGACTCGGCCGCGATCATGAGGTCGACGATTCGATCATCGAGTTGCCGTCGTTCAAATGCCATATTGAATCGCCGCAAAGCCATAACCAAAATAGCGCGCTTATCGAGCGTTCCCGCAGTGAGATCGCTCCACATTTTCTGGAGCTCCTCGACCTCCACATCTCGTAGTTCGTAATTACTGAAGATCAACGGGCGCCACGCCCGAATTCGGTATGAATGCCCTGCGCTAAGCAACCATGCTTTAACACCGGAAACCTCACCTGCACACTGAACGTCCCCCTGCTTGAAGAGGCGCAGGGCAGTGAGCACATCATCCACTATCGTGATTGCATCGGCTGGACCGCGCCGACCAAAACTCCCGGTCTCGGAAACCGAATCAGCTTTCCCAACAACCTTTTCCACGGCCTCGGTGCAGCGGAGCCCTACGGCTAGGTCCTCTTGAATCAGCTCAAAACTTGGTGTGATGGGTCCCAGAATGCCAACTTGGACGCAACGAGTTACCTCTTCGCCTGTTAGCCGGTCGATGACGATGTTAGGCGAAATGTCGACTGGAAACTGGGCCGCAAAATGGGGAAGAGGAGCGATAGTCACATAATCAAACGTCTCTGCACTTAGGTAATGATAAATCAGACCCCATTCTCGCTGGAAACGGTCGTCATCAAACTCGAAACGTCCGTCCTCGGAATACATGCTACCGACGAGGGTTCTCACGATTTGGTCAAGCGTAAGCCGCATCCGACTAACACTTGTACCGACAAGCTGGTCGAGCTGCGGCCCGACAATTGGATCATTCCTGGCTTGATCAGCGCACGTCTGGAAGCTTTCTCGGTCGTCGAGCTCCTCCAAATACACTGATGAGTGCATGAGGTAACGCGGACGAAAATTTCCATCGTCGCCCCGTTTCCAATCCTTCACTTGTGAAGGGGGCCCGGGGTCGAGCGAGCTCTCTGCGATCGAGATGCAGATATCTTTCACACACGCTCGAAGCGCATCTTCTATGGCCGAACTAATTTGGCACCCCCGTTTTCATACCGCCGTGGATCTCAATAGCGGAGCACCCATGCCCCTCTCGTGGAAGGGGTATACGTTGAATGGTCGGCGTTTAACTTTAACTGGCCTGACTTGGGTGTGGTAGCAGAATCCGAACCTCAGATCGCATCTTGTAGCCAATTGGCCGGTATTGACTATGAGCGGTAGTAAGCGACGCAACCGTGCTGCGTCCGCTTAGGGCCAGGAAGCAGACAAGGCCAGGTTCGCCAGTTCGTGGTGCGGTGGTTGAACCAGAACGAGGAATTCGCACACGGCTATCCAATTGGGGACGAGCCAGCGCCGCTCGGGGAGCCGGCCTTGCGTATCTCGTAGTACAGTGACCTTGAGATGCCGTTGCCGTCACAGAATTCCCGAATGGAAAAGGCCAGGGTTGGGACGCGGCCATCGGCCTCGGGTGGTTGGGACGCGGCCATTATTTCGCCTTTAACTGTTTCAACTCGGCCTTGAGTATTCGCAGCACCTCGCGGTCGAACCGGTTTTCTCCCGCCCTTTCCTCCAGTGAGGCTGGCGGCCAGTCACCCAAATTAATCGGCTTCGAAAACCGCTGTATCCACACCCCCAAATGCTTGGCATAGAGCTGAGTTAGCTCGGGGTCGTCGGACACATTAATGCGTGTTGCTTGCCGAAGGTGGGCCTCCGCGGCGCGAATCTTCGCCCTCAAGAGACTGGCTTCACCCGGCACGCCTCCTCGGCGCCGGCCGCCCGTTTCGATAAGGGCGAGACGCGCTCCAACGATTGCCTTCTTGAGAACAGATAAAGCGGCCCTCATTCGGCCCTCTGGGATCGGCGTTCGACCGACGAGATAATGTCGAACCTGCCCCTCCGTGAGCCCCATGTCTGCAGCCATTTGCTGCCGCGCTACCCCAAACAGATTCAAGGCCGCTGAAAGCGGATTCTGATAGTATTTCGGCGTACCGCAGAGATTGTTTAGCCACGATGTCTCGACGATATCG
>JAPULJ010000745.1 GCA_027295145.1 Alphaproteobacteria bacterium
AGCATCACCTCCTCGGAGCCAATGGAGAATGTGTTCACCAGCTTACGCGCCATCGCCAGCCAGTATGCGTTGGGCAGCATGCAACCCTTTGGCTTGCCCGTGGTGCCTGATGTGTACTGGATATTGGCGAGGTGGCGGCCGGTCGTAGAGAAGGCGGTTGGCCCCTCGTCGGTGGCGATTGCGGGAAGTGTTTCAGTGCGGCTGCCGCCGGTACCGTCGATTGAGATCAGCATCGGATTCGGCCCGCCCGCCTTGGCGATTAGAGTAAGCAGGGGGACGAACTCATCGCTGGTGATCACCGCGACACATTCGGCATGGGCCAGCAGGTAGGAGGCATCGTCGTGCTTGTAGAATATGTTTAGCGGCACCATCGTGGCGCCGATCTTCGACAGCGCAACCCAGGCCAGCGGATGCCACGAGCAGTTTCGCAGCATCACACCGACCTTGGCGTCGAGCCCGATTCCCAAGCTCACAAGGGCGTTGCCGATGGCGTTCGAGCGCTGGTCGAACTGCGCGAAGCTCAAACGCTCGCCGGTCTCATCGAAGTTGAGGAAAGGTCTGTCCGGCCACCGTTCTCTGGCCCGCGCGGCCAGCGTCTTCAAATCCTCGATCGGCGCGCTCGCTGGTTTTGGCGTGCTCAAGGGCCCTTCGCGCCTTCGGGGTAGAAGAGCCCGATCCAGTCGGCGACCATCGCCGGCTTGTCGGTGCCCTCGATTTCGATGGTGATCTTGTTGGCCATGCGGTATCCGCCGTCGGGCCGAGGATCGAAGGCGCCCAGTACGAAGTGGGCGCGGATGCGAGCGCCCACTGCGTACCGGCGCTATAAGGCGCATACGGTCGAGCCCGTAATTAATGCCGTAAGAAGTGCCTTGCGGCCATATGCCGGCCTCATGAGAGAAGTGGCTCAGCATCGATAGGGTCAGAAATCCGAAAGCGATCGGCCCGCCGAAGGGGCTTTCCTTTTTTGCCCGTTCAGGATCGATATGCATCCAGTCGTGGTCGTGGGTTGCGGTTGCGAACAAATCGACTTGTTCTTGCGTGATCGTGAACCACGGCGATACCGCGACTTCCCGGCCAATCCATTCCCCGGCATTTTCGTAAGTGAAATTCGAGCCCACGCTCGTTCCTCCCATCACGGTTAGGTGCCGCTGGCGGCGATCAAAATCTCAATAATGAGTGCTACGTCGAACCCGCGCGATCCCACAACATTGTCTTAATTACAGGGCATTGGTTACCGCCGATTAAGACATTTGTGTGCTAGCAATGTTGTCGGCAAAAGTAGGAGTATTGCGGGTGTTTCGATGAACGAGCTTATTCGTTTAAAGGATGATGAGGGGGGCGCGACGGCGATCGAATATGCGCTGATCGCGACGTTCGTTTCCATCGCCGCCATATTCGGCATGAGCGCTTTGGGAATAACCCTTAGCAACATGTTCAGCATGCTAGGAAATACCATCGATAACGCGCTGCAGGCAGTCGGGCTGATCTGAGAAATCCGGTGCCGCCTATTTGTTGTCTCTCTCCTTTTCCTTCTGTTTGGCCTCTTTTTTGGCCTGAAGGCGCTTAACGAACGGGTAGGCGATTAGACCGCCGATGAAAATACCGATCAAGATCGGTAAATTCGAATCGAAAAACCAGTCCATCCGTAATACCTCGCTTCTGCTTGCGATCGCTGCCGGTTGGCACATGCCGGCCATGCGCGCCGTCACTTGAGACGGGCCCGACCGAATAGTACCTTTTCCGCAGCAGTTAGAAAACAGGAGTGCGCAATGATCGATCTCTACACTTGGCCGACGCCGAACGGCCACAAGGTCCACATCATGCTTGAGGAGTGCGGGCTGGACTATACCGTTCACGCAATCGACATAGGTGCCGGCGCGCAGTTCGAGCCGGACTTTCTCAAGTTCAGTCCGAACAACAAAATGCCGGCGATAATCGATCTCGACGGCCCTGGCGGCAAGCCTTATTCGGTTTTCGAATCGGGAGCAATACTGATGTATTTGGCCGAGAAAACCGGCAAGTTCATGCCGAGCGATATGGCCGAGCGCTACACCGTGATCCAGTGGTTGATGTTTCAGATGGGCGGGGTCGGCCCAATGCTCGGCCAAGCACATCATTTTACTATTTATGCGCCCCGCAAAATCAAATACGCGATTGATCGCTATAACAACGAGACACGGCGTCTCTACAACGTCGTCGATCGCCGACTGGGCGAGGTCGAATACGTCGCTGGCGCGTACTCGATCGCCGATATGGCGATCTATCCCTGGATGCGCTTGTACGAACGCTATGGGATCGACATCGAGACGATCCCCAACTTCAAACGCTGGTTCGATGCGATTTCCGAGCGTCCGGCGGTGCAGCGGGGCGTCAAAATCCTCGAAGACCGGCGCCGCAATTTAGGCGAGGACTCCAAGGCTCGCGAATTGCTGTTCGGAGCTCAACAATACGCCCGGCGCTAATATCGCCCCGGCAGCAGCAAAGTAGCGAGCATGATCCAGCTCTACACATTCGGCACACCCAACGGGCGCAAGGCCTCGATCATGCTCGAGGAAGTCGGGTTCGACTATGAAATCAACGTGATCAACATATTAGACGGCGACCAGCACACATCTGAATACCTCGCCATCAACCCGAACGGCAAGATTCCGGCGATCGTCGATCCCGACGGGCCAGACGGCAAACCGATCTCAGTCTTTGAATCGGGGGCGATATTGATCTACCTCGCCGAGAAATCGGGCAAGCTGCTACCCGAGGATCCGCGAAAGCGGATGGCGGTCATCGAATGGCTGATGTTCCAGATGGGCGGGGTCGGCCCGATGTTCGGCCAGACCAATCATTTTCGGCGCTTCGCCAAGCAGGAGGTTCCCTACGCCATCGAGCGTTACACCAACGAGGCGCGGCGGCTTTACGGGGTCATGGACAAACGGCTGGGTGCAGTGGATTTCCTAGCCGGCGACTACTCGATCGCCGATGTTGCGACTTATCCGTGGTGTGCCCGGCACGATTGGCACGGGGTCGAGCTGAGCGAATTCCCCAACCTCAAACGATGGTACGAAACGATCGCTGGTCGGCCAGCGGTCGAGCGCGGCATGGCAGTGCCACCTTCCTGAACGCGCCCTAATGCCGAGCCGCCCGCGTGGGCGGATTTTGACGCCCGTTGGCGGCGGAGAATGTTGAAGCCTTCTTGGTCTCGCCGACGTCGCGCATCGCCTCCAATTCATTTCGGCACTGCTCCAGCGCCGAATGTTCACGTGCATCTTCGTGGTCGTAGACCTCGGCATATCCGAGTCTGATTTCGACCAGATCAATCAGCGTGTCGAGAGAAGTTTTGGAGAGGACCATCGTGACCTCCGATTTCTCCGTCGCGTTTACCATAAGCGAGGAGTGTGGGAAGTGTGGCGTTAAGATTTGGTAAATCACCGGTGAGATAACACGCAAAAGAACAAAACGCCTACGATCGCTGGCATTCTTGGCAATCTTAAACGATTCTCAATTAACCTTGGATACGTTCACCACCGAAAACTATGACGCCCCTGCTGGGCGGCTGAGAAAACTGGCAGAGACCAGACGATGGGGAACCAGAGAGCTTTCGACATTAAAGAGCGACTCGCCGACGATGGATCGGAGTTGTTCAAGAATGTCGGCGTTCCCGAATTCAATCGCCGCCTGACCGACAAGATTTTGTCGGCCTTCAACCACGCCTATTCCGTGGGCGAGGTGGAGATCGCCGAACAGCTGCGTACAACCCTCGTCAAAGCTGAAAGAAAAGCGCACGGCAACAAGTCTGCCCGCCAAAAAGGCTATGCCACCAAGCAGGCGGAACTTTGGATGAGGTTCGTCAAGGCGCGAAGCCGCTATCGCCCATTGGTTCAGGCCAAGGCCATGGATTCGCAGGAAATGTCGGTGGCGTTCGAAGAAATGAAGGAGGCCTACAAAGACTGGAGCATGAATTAGAGATCGCAATCGGGTCTGGCGGCGTTGACACGCCTTTCGGCCATGGCTACTTAATTGCGGCGTCATCCGCGGGGTAGCGCTTTCCGTAGAGGAGAGGTGGCCGAGTGGCTTAAGGCGGCGCCCTGCTAAGGCGTTGGTCCCTCACGGGACTCGCGGGTTCGAATCCCGCCCTCTCCGCCACCCTCCGGCGTATCTCCTGAGCGAATAAGTTAATGCGCGCTTGCAAGCGCTTGAGTGAGCCGCTACTTTGCCCGGATACGACAAGGGGGTCGGGTCCAGGAAAAAAGCAGGCTCAAGGCGCTGACCAAGACCTCGGTTGTGGCGGAATTCCGTCCTTCGGAAAAGCGCGTTACTCGGCTTCGCGGCGGATCATTTGTTCCCCCATGCTTCTGATTGTAGGCCGGCCCGTCGGTTCGGGAAATCCAGTTGCGGGTAGTTCGGCAACGCTCAGAGGAAAGGCAGGTCCGCGGATGGGGCACGGTTTAGGACATAATAAAACTAACGGCGAAAACTGGTTTAGGCGATTTATCGCCAACGCACCGAACTGGTTTCGCGAGCGTCAGATATTCTACCGGCGCGACGGAATCGTCAGCTTCTATTCGATTTCGCCGCGAACACAGATTATCGGATCATGCCTCGGCCTTGCTTTTGTCAGCTGGGTCGCATTTTCGACGATCTACTATATTTCCTTTGACAGCGTGCTGAAGAGCAAGAACCGCCAGATTTCCGAGGCGCGCGTTGCTTACCGCGTCGCCATGAAGGAATTCGCTGGTTACAATGAGCGGTTGATGAAAATCACCCGCAATCTCGAGCGCAGCCAGTCAAATCTGCTGGTGCGGTTCGATCCCAACGCAAAAATCAAAACCGAGCAGCGTTCGAAAAAGCCGCGCAACAGATTTACCGATCTCAGCCGCGCGCTGGTTCGCGCTTCACACCGGGCAACGAGCTATGAGATCAAGCAGCTCGAACGCGAGTGGCGGGAATTGGCTGCGCGCAACGCGACTCTCGAACACGGCCTCGCCTCGATCGGCAACGAGGTCGAGAACATTCTCACCGAGAACGGGATTGTCGTAGGCGAGCGCAACCGCTTGCGCGTACGGGTCAAAAATCTCGAAACGAGCATCTCCAGTTTGAGGCTCCGTGAGGATTCAATTGTCACCAGACTTACGAAGGGCACTAATAAATCGATCGGCGAAGCGAGCCGTGTTGTCGCCATGACCGGGCTCGATATCAACCTGCTGATCGCCAGGGTCGCGCGTCTGGAAGGCAGGACAGTGGCCAGTGGAGGGCTATTCCTGGGTTCTAGCAAGATCGAAGATCCGTTGTTGCTGAAGGTCGCGGTGCTCGATGGTAAGATCGAACGGTGGCGCAACATACAGCAAGTCTACCGGCGCCTGCCGATGATCGCGCCGCTTGAATACTACCGCAAGTCCTCAAGTTTCGGCATGCGGCGCGACCCTCTAACCAAGCGCTGGTCCCAGCACAACGGCATGGACATGGCATACGCCATGAATTCGCCCGTCCTGGCAACCGCTGCCGGCAAAGTGGTCTACGCCGGGTATCGCGGAGGCTTGGGCTGGTTCATTGAAATCAATCACGGGCTCGGCGTGCGAACCCGTTACGCCCATCTTCGCAAAGTTCTGGTGAAAACGGGCGACATGGTCGATTTCCGTCATAAAATCGGCCTACTCGGCTCGTCGGGCCGTTCGAATGGCCCGCACGTGCATTACGAAATCCTCGTCGACGGGAAACCCGTCGATCCCAAGAAATTCATCAAGGCGGGTAAGTATGATTTCAAAAGCTAGAAAGACCAACGAAGACACGACCATCGAGAAGCAGCAGCCCACTAGGATCAGGCCAGCGAGCATGCCCTCGATCGTCAGCGCGGGGCTCCAGGTCAACGGCAATATGGTCAGCGACGGTGAAATCCAGATCGATGGAACGATCGAGGGTGACTTAAAAAGCCGCACCTTGATCATTGGTGCCGAAGGGTTGGTCAAGGGTGCGATCGTCGCCGACGAGGTGACGATCAACGGTACGGTCGAAGGCAAGATCAAGGCCAAAACCGTCATCCTTCACGAGAACTCCCGAGTGATCGGGGATATCAC
>JAPULJ010000746.1 GCA_027295145.1 Alphaproteobacteria bacterium
AGCGTGGCGTATCGCCGGTAGATATGTCGGACCGTCTAGGCCTCCGCCGCGTCGATCAGAAGTTTCCTGTCCTTCACCACATAGCCGAGGGGCACATTGCCGCCCATCCACATGCCTTTCCTTTTCGAAGCCGCGATCTTGTCGCGGATGCGCTCGCCGGTGACCTCGCGCTCGAACTGGGCGAAGGAGAGCAGCATGTTGAGGGTGAGCCGCCCGCTCAACCCGGTTTTCCATCAGTTTCGCCTGCACGGCATCCCATAGCTCCCGATCGACGATGCCCTTGTGCTCACCGGGATAGCTCTTGTCCTTGTGGACGGTCTCACCGAGATAGATACGGTTTTGCAACATCAGATACGGAACCGTTTTCCAAGACGCCTTCGGTATTAAACCGCGAAGGTGCGGGGCAGAGCCGCCAGAGCGGCCTCCAGTGAACCCGTCACGACTTTGTGAGGAGGCTCTGGATAGTATCCGTATTTCGTAAGGACGTATTCACTCTGCTCCTTGGTCAGGGTGAACACCAAGTCCCCGCCAGAGCACGGGATGATTAGGGCAAACGTTTCATCCTCCGAGTTTCGGGCGATCTCAACCTCGCAGCTGAGCGCGGTCGACACCACTTTGACGACGCGAATGTCAATTGCGGTGAGGCCACTTGTTGGGAACTGCATGATATTCATTTTGTACTCCCTCGCGAGTTACGCCTGCTTGTCTGCTGGCTTCCTGTCGGTGAGGAGGCGGCTTGATGGCGAGAACGTGGCGGAGCTGCGCGACACGACCAGTCGTCAGCCCCGTTAACCTAGTTGCGGAACAGTTTCACTGGGTTTCGTCACCGCAACAGACGCTGTGGGAATCTAGTGAGAAGTCTGTAATAAATTCGTGGCAGCCGTGAGCTTCACTTCATATGGCTCGCTGGGCACCAAGCAGTCGGCCCTACTGCACCAACACGTCTGGTGGCGGGAGCGGCGTATCGACCCCGTACAAGGGTATCCGCTGGCCGTATATCCCAAGGTGGCACCGTCGAGCACACAGACGGTGCCAGCAACGTTTGCAAGAGCTGGAGTAGTGATCAGGGCTAGGGCGAAAACCGAGACCCGCATGGTATGAGCTTCAAGATCAACGTGCTAGCTTGACCCCCGTCAATGCTTCGGATGCCGTCACGTCCGACGGACTTGGCGCACGGCCTAGACGCCGTGCTCGGTCCGCGCGAGTTAGCCACGGCCCGCAGCCTTGGCATCAGCTGGCTACTACCCCGAAAAAGTCTAGCATCCAGGTGACAAGTAGGTTGGATTGAACCTCAAGCTCAGGCCTCGTCCCCTGTGGCCGAGGCGTCCAATTCAACGGTCGCATCAATGGCAATCGGCCCTGGGGCCTGACCCTCCTTGCGGACGGCCTGCACACACCGAAGCGCATGATATGCGCGATATAAAAAGCGCTCGATAGGGGCCATCATCATCGCCGAGTTACGAAACATTCTTGTCGTCTCGCTTTAAGCTGCTCACAGAGATCTTTGGCAAGAGATCGAGTTTGGAAGGGACCAATCTGCAATCGCAGGAAGCTGCCTCGGCTCCCAAGATCAGCCTCCTCAATAGTATAGCGGAAATTCTCGAGCAAATCTGGAAACGCGCCCAGCTGACGTGACCACTCCTTTTGCAGAGCGTCTATCGTCTTCAGTGACGCGATTTGAACGAAATAGTCGCCGGTGATCGCAGTGGCTACGGCAAAGGATGTGGGCATCGCCGGCTTTCGCTCGGGGATAGACATAGGCTCCAGTGGCGTCGGCTTGGATTGGCTGAGCGGCGCCGTCTCAGGTATACCACTCTTTAGGCGTGGCGTGCGAGACGGACCCATATTGGCCGGGTCTTGTTCCTCGATCAATTCCGCGGGCATAGGTTCAGGCGCATCGTGCTGCTTGAGCTGCCACTGACGTACCAAACGAAGCGCTTCGGCGAACTGCTCTGGGGTCATGGAGGCGGCAACCATGCCGCGGGTATCGAGCGCTCGCCTCCGGCCCTCGGAATCTGCGGCCTGTGCAGCAGCTCGCGTGAACCATACATAGGCCTGAAAGTCGAGGGGGGCACCCTGTGCTTCGCCGCGAATCGCACCAAGGCTCAATTGAGCGAACGCATGACCCTGCTCGGCCGCCATGCGGAACCATTTCTCTGCTTCGGAAAGATCCCGTGATACCCCTATGCCTTTGTAATGCACAAAGCCAAGATAGTATTGCGCTTGCTCGTCACCAGCCTCAGCAAGTGGCCGCCATTCTTGAATCGCGCCGGCGTAATCGCCCCGTCTGAAGGCAATCATTCCATCGTCAACGCCTGCCGAGGATTGACAAGTCAGTGCGATCATCAAGATGACGCTCAAAAGAAGGATGCTTGGACAGGCCTGTCGGATTTTGCGTTTAGTGCACACTTAGTAATGGGCTCCCCGGATCGTGCGTGTTGTCCAGGCGATCATTTTACTCGCAAAAAGGCACTCGCGGAAAATGAAGATCGCCTTGCCTCGAGGCCGGATGGCTTTGTTGGTTAGGTAGCACGGCTATAGACCCCCGGTATCCGCTAGCACATTCTAGTGGTTCGGTTCGAGCTATCCCCGAAAGTTGACGGGCCGGTAAAAAGTCCAAATTGGCCCAGTCCTTCAACACTAACCTCTTGAAAAAATAATGAGTCTTAACGATTCTCCTCGACTTTTTACCGGCCCGTTGAAAGTTGGTGATGAGATGAGGGCGGCATATCTTGGCGATGATCGTGTCGCCATTTTCCACGAAGGAGGCATACGCCATGAGAGAGGATACAGTTGTCCAGCTTCGCCAACCAGGGACATTTTCAGAGGAACCGCTGACGGAGGTTTTACGCCTTGGCGCGCGGCGTCTTCTGGCGCAGGCGGTTGAGATGGAGGTGACGACTTTCGTCGAGATGCACGCGGATCTGACGGATGAGGCGGGCCGGCGGCGGATCGTACGCTTGAACTCCTCGTGTAGGCGCTCGATGGCGTTTGATGTGCGCAAGGATTTCCGCTGCTCGGGCGGGTCGGGGCACGTGAGAGATGGAGTCGGGCGGGCCTTCTGTGGATCGACCGCCGGCGGTTGACCGATTGATAGAATTGGATTAAATACTGCCGTTCCTCGGGCGACAGCTTACGGCAGGATTCGAGCAACATCTCTCGCGCCTCGGTTGGCATGTCCAGAGCGAGGACTTGATCGGCCAAATGTGTCAAGGTTGACCGCGAACTCGGCCTGGTCGTTGGGCGGGCAAACCGTATTTAGGCGTCGCTCAGATATTTTCAGGCCATCAACCGGCTGGATAAAGGTGGCCTCCGCGAGGAAACTATGGTTCGACTCGCCGTACGAGTGATGTTTTGGGTTGGGGCGTGCGCCGTAATCTGGTTGTCGCTGACGCCCTCTCCTCAATTTGAATTCGGCGTCGCACCACATTGGCAGCATCTTCTGGCATATACGGCCCTCGGGATCACGGGCGCCACGGGTTTTCCCGGGGCTCATTTGAGGATTCGCGTCGGGCTCGGCCTGGCCTCGCTGGGCGCAAGTCTAGAGGTCGCCCAGGCCATTATTCCAGGCCGCGACTCGAGTCTGGTAGACGCCGGGAACAACCTGATCGGGGTAGGACTTGGTATGGCTTTGGCGTTAGCCAGCGAAAGGCTCTACGTTCTCGCGCGCTGATATTTTAAGGACGGTGCCCCTAACAGGAGCCCAGTCCAAAGGGTGTACGGCCTCAATCAAGCGCTTCGAAGCCCACAGCCAACACGCGTTACGCGCGGTCGGTTTCGGATCGGAGCAGACTAACTGGCCCTGAGCCGCTGTTGCCTGGGCAAGGCCCTTTCGGACAAGCTATGGTGAGCTGTCAGCGTCGCGCGACGGCAGATTTGCATGATGGTCCAGAAAGGTCTTGACGTGCCTCACCGAGGTCCGCCATTCCCGGCCAACCTTGAGTCCACGGAGGCGACCTTCGCACAGCCACTGCACAACACTGTCCTCGTCGACCTGAAGGCGCTCGGCGACTTGCAATGGCGTTAACGACCGGGTCTCTGTCATGGGTCCTGCCCGGTTCCCAGAAAAACACCCCCGCCACCAAGCGAGCCGACTTGCAGCGCTTCTAGGAATGCATGGTCAGTGTACGCCATCCATTTTCAGGTTTGCGTCGGTCCATACAATGGTAAAAGCAACGTAACCGCTAAATTCCTGTGGATAAGAACTGAAATTATCCACAGGTTTTCCGCAGGCCTCGTCTTGCTCTTATCCGCATAACGTGGAGACACACTTGATAATGGTACTTTAACCCATTCTTAGAGGCCTTTCGGTAAGATATGTCACTTTCGCTACTAACTAGGCACGGACAGGCACTTTATGACCGACGAACGATTGCTGACGCCGGCGCAGGTTGCCGAGCACCTACAAGTGAATGAGGCCACAGTGACCCAATGGTTGCGGGAAGGTCGCCTGCGCGGGTTCAAGATCGGCAAGAAATGGCGGGTGTCGGTTCAAGACCTTACAGACTTCGTAGATTCCGGGGCAAACAAGCCCGGCAGGGGATCAATTTCTGCCGCGTAGGTGCAAGCGTCTTGGCCTCGCAGGTCAGCATCCAAGGCAGCCATTTGATTGGCGGCAAGCCCGCAGCTTGGGCGGCACGCAAATCGCTCCGCGGATGACACCATCGAACACCCGGCCGGGCATTTCCGACTGGACGACGCGACCGACCTGTTAGATCGCGTAAACTAATGCGGGTATGTTGACACCCACCCCCTGCTTCTAGTGCCCTGACACAAACGAACGATTCATAAAGGCATCCGACAGTGCGAATCTGCAGCCACGGCACAGGATGTTTATGTGATCGTAAGAGTCGAGGACCGCGCGCGACTGGCCGCCGGCGGCGGCGATCGGAGCCACGCGCTGAAGCACGTTCAGCGGGCGCGGATCGTTCTATTTCGGCGGACCGCCTGCCCGTTGTCGAAGTGGTGCGCCGGGCCCGGGTGAGCCGGCCGCCGGTAAATGTCGGATTATTCTTTTGCATAAACCTATCCCCGATATACTAATGGATCGGCACAAACGAATGATTCCCCACGGCTTGGTGACGTGGGATCTTGGGGGATGAGAACAGGTGTTGAAATCTGGCTTGGCCCCGAGCATCGCGAGCGGCTCGAGGCCGTGATCGCGTCGGGAAACAGCCCGCAAAGGCATGTCTGGTGGGCACGAAGCGTTCTGCTGAGCGCCGACGGGATGGGCATGATGGAGGTTCAGCGGCGTACCGGTAAAGGCAAGCCGACGATCGGGCGCCGGCAGGAACGGTTCATGAAATCCGACGTCGATGGCCGGCTGTGCGACGCCAAGCGACCGGGGCGCAAGTCACCGCTGGCTCCGGACGTGGTGGTGAAGGTCCTTGAGATGACGCTGTCTAGGTCGCACGGTCAGGCAACACATTGGACGAGCCGGGCCATGGTCGCGGCGGCCGGGATCCGCCATCGCAGCGCCCAGTGGATCTGGGCGACGTACGGGCTGAAGCCATACCGCGTAAAGACTTTCAAGCTGTTGAACGATCCGAAATTCGTGGCCAAGGTCCACGACATCGTCGACCTCTACGTCGACCCGTCCGAGCACGCGCTGGTGTTCTCGGTCGACGAGAAGAGCCAGACCCAGGCGCTCGACCGCAACCAGCCCGGCCTGCCCTTGAAGCCGAGTCGCTACGGGACGATGAACCACGACTATAAGCGGCACGGCACTACCACCCTGTTCGCGGCGCTCGACGTGCTGGAGGGCAAGGTGATCGGCCAGCGCACGGCCCGTCACCGACATCGAGAGTTCATCCGCTTCCTCAACCGCATCAACCGCAACACCCAGGCTGCGCCCGACATCCAGCTGATTGTCGACAACTGCGCTACCCCCAAGCATCCCAAGGTCAGCGCTTGGCTCGAACGGGATTCGCGTTTTCATTTTCACTTCACTCCGACCTCGGCCCTATGGCTCAACGCCGTTGAGGGATTCTTTGCCAAGCTCACCAATCGGCGGCTCAAACGCGGTGCCTTCTGCTCTATCGTCGATCTGCAGGCGGCCATCAATCGCTTCGACGCCGAGACCAAGCAGAACCCCAAGCCCTTCGTCTGGGCCGCTGACCCCGATGCCAGCATCGAAAAGGTCAGACGAGGGAAACAAGCGTTAGAGTCAATCCACTAGGTTCTATCAGGTCTAGAAAGGACATGGGTAGGTTGCAGAAACGGCTTGACGCATACTTGTCACTACCGGCCGGTGAGACCACGACAGAGGTCATGAGACCCGTGAGATTTCCGGCTAAATTGTCCGATCCTTTGCTGCAAATTCATTACCCTTACTTCGCTAGGGCACGGAAGTTTTGGGACGTGAGATATCTTACACATTTGATATTCAATAACTCCTCCACTTTCTTCAGCAAGAAAAAATGCAGAATTATTCTACTTCATAATCCATGCCCAAACACACTCGAGGAGATTCTCGGTTTACTTCGTAAGATCGGTCCGTTTGTGCGCTATTCAGCGGTCGTCGAGGCAGTTCAAGCTGCTAGGACAGTGCCTCAAGGGTTCGTCTTGACCTTCGACGACGGCTACAAGGAAAACATGGCTCTACTGGAGGTACTCGATAAGTACGATTGCAAAGGTATGTTTTTCCTGAGTACTGGGATCATCGATAGTGACAATCCATTATGGTTCATGAATTTGGATGCCGAACACGTGCATATTAAGAGTCAGCTCAAGAACTTGGATTATTCGAGTTTTTTGGCCGTGATAAACAGGACGGGGCTGACCGCGCCTTCCCGAATTCGCGGTCGGTTCGGACTGAGGTCGGAGGACGTACGGACCCTCTTAGAAAGAGGGCATGAAGTAGGTGTTCACACAGAAAACCATCCATTTCTCACGAGCCTCAGCGATGAGGAGATCCGATGCGAGGTACTTGAAAGCCTCGGGCGACTCCGCTCCATTACTGGAAATGATGCGCTCCCGCTGCACTTCGCGTATCCTGACGGCGATTACAATGAACGGGTGGTGTCCGCATTGAAACACTGTGGCGCGTCCTCTGCATGCACGGTAGATGCCGCTCCGACAACGGCTATGACGAGCCCATTGAAGATCCCTAGGTATTGTCTCGGGGATGCCGATTTCTCAGGGGTCGCGTTATTCAAGCTCACAAGATTTTATAAGGCCATTAAAGAGATTAGTTAAGAAAGGTTGAAAATAGTAAGGGGTAACACATCAGAACATTCCCCAAAACCCGTGGCGAAGTTCGTCCAAGGGTTTGAAGCGATTCGCGGATCGGCGCTGGGGAAATGGAGCGGAGGAACTTTGGGGAGACTTTCGGCAGGGTGATGGGCCCTCCGGGTAGGGTAGGATTCTGGTGCAAACCGATAGCAAATCTGCCCGAACGAACGGAGGGCCCTGGCATGATAGCGCGAACGGCTTCGAGGATTCGCGCCTATTTGGAGGAACTTTCGGGGGAGACTTTTCGTCGGTCTGAGCAAACCGGCGCGGCGCTTCGACTTCGAGGCGCTATACGGGATCGTGGCGCGGGGCAGTGTGCGTCTTTCGGAGATTGGGCGGGCGCTGGAAGAGGCCACCCCGCTGATCTAGACGGAGACACGCCTGTCGCGCAACCTGCGGAGCGAGTAGCTGCGCGGAAAGGTCGGCGAAGCGGTGCTGCGCGACGCGGAAGGTTCACGATCCGTTATCGAGAGGTTCGCTTCAGATCAAGCCCGGTGCAATGAGTTGGGCAAGAATGCTCGAAAGCCTTTGAGCACTGATTTGACAAATACACCGCGTTGGCAGCCTGGCGCGATATCCTGACTCATGCCCTCAGT
>JAPULJ010000747.1 GCA_027295145.1 Alphaproteobacteria bacterium
GCAGGTGTGTAACCGTCCGGCGTCGCCGACCTTGCGGATTTTCTGACACCTGAGAGTCTTACACCGTGAGCGGCGCGTTTGATCCGGATGCTATCTCGCGCCGTGCGCGCGGCCCGGTGTCATGATCCCGGTTGGCGTGGCGAGATAGTGCTCTGGGTCGCCGCGTTGCCGACTCAATATCAGTCTGGGCGGCCAATTCATTGCCCCTTGCGTTTCCTGGTCACCAACCGCGCGATACCGCCGATCACTCCCAGAACAAGGATAGCGGCACCTGACCAACCGAGAAAATAAACGCGCTCACGTCCACTCTGATAGTCCGCCAACAAAGCGGGCGTCGGATCTTGGTACGGCAGCCCGACAAACAGGACATTATAGACGAATGCGGCACCGAGCAGCAGGAGGCCGAAGAATACGAGCCAAAGAGGCAGTCGCCGCATTGTGGACCTCGATTTAATGCCATTGACCAGAATCCACAAAACCAGAGGTGCGCTGTCGATGGCAAGGAACAACTTGCCGAACAAGAGGTCCCCTTGCGCTTGCCTCGGTCCATCAAGATAAGTGTCCGCGTAATTTAAGCGGACACGATCGCCCGCAATCACGCGAGGACTCGCACGTCGATCAGATCCTGCACAGGTCGGGTTCGCCAGACGGTTACGCAGGTGTTGCACTTCGCGCTGGAACTCAGGGAGGCCTCTGGTAGCTGCGATATGGTGCTATCATAGTCCTCGGCATTAAATTCGAGGAACACAGTAAGTACCCAGTCGGACGGTCCCATACGTCAGTCGATTTCATGCTCGCCGGAATGGCCGGGCTTGATGACCATATTACCTTGCGCGTCAGTGTCACGACATTCAGATATTGCCGCGCCAATTCCACCACCCAGTAGACGCCATTGGCGGAATTAGGAATTGCGGTCGCGATATCCACAGTGCCCAGATTTAAACCATACAAGTCATCAACATGCGCTGCAAATGTCATCGGAGTTCCCCCGGGGTGATCGGAGAATTTCGACTTTGATACGCGCCGCACTTATGACAGAGTACAACGGACTTCAGGGTTTCGTTGCCGCCCTGAGCATTTTTTCTATTGTTGCGTTCTTGGCGAGATCCAAGGCAGTTCTCCCGTTTTGGAATTGCAGCTCTGTATTTGCCCCCTTCTCCAGCAGGGCTTCGACTATCTCCGTATACCCGAAATACGAAGCAAAAATTAGCGCGGTTGCGCCGTCGTCGCCTTGCACATCTACTGCCGCGCCCTCTGCCAGCAGAGCGTAGACGATCGCGGCACGGCCGTTCATTGAGGCAATGAAAAGGGCGGTTGCACCATTGCCGTCCTGCACATTGATCGGCGCGCCCTTTGCCAACAGCGCTTCGACGATCGCGCCATGACCTTCCTGTGAGGCCATAAAGAGGGCGGTTGCACCACCGTTGTCTTGCACATCGACCGCCGCGCCCTTTGCCAGCAACGCCTCGACGATCGCGCCTTGGCCATGCTCCGAGGCGATGAAAAGGGCGGTTGTACCTGCGTTGGTTTGCAGATCGAGAGTTGCATCCTTTGCCAGTAGCGCTTCGACGATGGCACCATGACCATTCTGCGAGGCGATATAAAGAGCAGTTGCGCCATCATTGCCACGCACATCTACTGCCGCTCCCTTCGCCAGCAACGCCTCGACGACCACGCCATGGCCTTCCTGCGAGGCGATGAATAGCGCGGTTTCGCCGCCCTTGGCTTGCACATCGACCGCCGCGCCCTTTGCCAGCAACGCCTCGACGATCGCGCCATGGCCATTTTGAGCGGCCATGATTAAGGCGGTTGCGCCGTCGTTGGTTCGCAAATCGACCGTCGCGCCTTTCGCCAGCAGCGCCTCGGCGATTGCGCCATGACCATACCATGAAGCCATGAAAAGCGCGGTTTCGCCGCCCTTGGCTTGCATATCGACCGCCGCGCCCTTTGCCAGCAACGTCTCGACGACCGCGCCATGACCATTCCGTGAGGCGAGGAAAAGGGCGGTTGCACTGTTGGCAAGCCGATGATTGACATCGGCGCCGCCCGCCAGGAGACGCTCGACTTCCGCCGCGTCACCGGCATACGCCGCTTCGATCATCTGTTTATCAGCGCCAGCGGCAACGGTGCCGGCCGGCGCCGCGAAAATCACCGCAAGTCCCGCGACAGGCAACACCAGCGCCTGGATACATCGGCGAAATTTCTCTACTAACGCTTGCAACGTATTCTTCTCCCGCTTCAATGCTCGCTCCAAAGGAGCAGACCGGGTTTCTGAGGCTCGCGACTCTCTGCGAATGCCAAAAACCAGGCAGCGCTATCTACGCACTGCTGATTGTCACGAACATACCAGAATAGGCCGATCCTGCGCAATTTGAAACTGGTGCGGCCGTCGATGACCAACGCTACCGAGAGCCCCCGGTTGTCTCCGCAGAGGAATAGAATTACGATTCCCGCGCGACTGCAGTATGCTTGAGAGCGGTCTTAACGGCTCGCGCAAGGGATCAGCGGCTTGCAGTTTTGCGGAATTGCTGGGCTCGAACGAAGGGAGACGAGATTGAGACGAACCCTATATCTGGCCGCCGCACTTGTTTCCGCCGCCCTGACCGGCCATTCCGTGGCCCATGCCGAAAATCTCACCTATTGTGATCAAGCCTTGGAAGTGCGGGATGCGGGAAACCACGATCTCGCTGTCACTTTCTTCACGCGCTGCCTTGATGAAGGGGATTTGACGACATTGAACCGCGTCATCACCTACAACAACCGGGGCGTGGCCTACAGAAAGATTGGCGAGTTCGGCAAGGCCATAGCGGACTACGAGCAAGCGTTACGTCTCGATCCGGGTTACGCCAAGGCGCACAACAACCTGGGTATTGTCAATAGAGCAAAAGGCGAAGTCGATCTCTCGATCCAGGATTACGACCGAGCCATAAGCTTTGACCCGGGCTATGCCGACGCTTACTTCAACCGCGGCAACGCCTATGTCGACCGGCGCGAGTACGACCGGGCCATTGACGACTTCGGTCAGGCCATTCGCCTCGATCCGAGCGATGCCACTGCCCACGTCAACCGGGGCAATTCATATTTCCGTAAGCGTGACTACGATAGCGCGATCCAGGATTACGAGTTGGCTCTCCGCCTCGATCCCGGTCATGCCGGAGCGATCAACAATAGGGAGATGGCCTATAAGGCCAAGGGTGAAACGGCCCCGCCCATTTTGGGCGCCGCCGACGCTTTCATTTTACAGGGCAACGACTATTTCCAGCAGGGCCAATACGACCGGGCAATCCAGTCCTACGACCAAGCCCTGGGTCTCGATGACGGCTATGCCATCGCCTATTTCAACCGGGGCAATGCCTATTCCTTCAAAGGCGAAATTGAGCGCGCGATCCGGGACTACGATCAGGTCATCCGCATCGATCCGGGCCATGTCAATGCCCACGCCAACCGGGGCCATGCGTATACCGACAAGGGCGATTACGCTCAGGCGATACGGAACTACGATCAGGCCATCAACCTCGATCCGGGCAACTCCCAGAACCACCTCAGACGGGGACGAGCCCATTTCTATCGCAACGACATGGCGCGCGCCGCCGACGATCTGCAATGGGCCGTAACGCAGGTGCCGGATGATGCCTACGCGGTAATCTGGCTCTATCTGGCCGAGGTCCGGGCGGGCTACCCGGGTGCGCAAGCAAATCTGCGCTGGCGTGCCAAGGCCTTCGACCTCGCGGCATGGCCGGGTCCGGTGGTGAGGATGTTCTTGGGCGAACTCGCACCCCAGGCCGTCGCCGAGGTGGGTCGGGCCGACAGGACGCGCGCCGAGCGTGAACTCCGGGCCGAGGCCTATTTTTACCTCGGCCAACAGCAGCTGCTCGCCGGCCAACGGGACCGCGCGCGACAGTCCTTCGAGGCGGTTCTCGCCACTGGCATCACCAACTTCTTCGAGTACCAGGGCGCCAAGGCCGAGATGCGGCGCTGGTAGTTGCGGGGTGTCAAAGGACGGTCAGCCGGTCCGTGGACCTGGTGGCAAGTACGTGTGAGCCGCAGCCCGTGCAATCTGAACAAGACCGTCCACACATAGCACAAGGACTAAGCCGCTCGCGCGGCATTGGCGCTGGTTGGGGCGCCCGCGCGCTGACCTGTTGCGGCATCTCTTCGAGACGGTGGTTGCGCGCTGCATCGGCGAAGACCTTGTCGGCGGCGAGCGCTTCCCTGCTCTCTCTATGTCGCCTTCTGGCACACAATGGAAGTTCACCGGGCACCATGGCTAGGTCAGCCTACCGCCGCATTACCGACCGTCGAGCCAGAGCGTCGGTTTATCGGCGCATTCCAGACCCGGTCCAGAGCAACGCTGAATGCGTACTCATGACCCACAGCGGTCATAGCGACTTTTCGTGGTTTGGGTTGGAGCGGCCTTCTCTGTCATTCCGATCTTGGTCTCGATACCGTCCGAAAACAGACATTGACCAAGCAATCACTGATCAGCAGGCGTCTCC
>JAPULJ010000748.1 GCA_027295145.1 Alphaproteobacteria bacterium
ATCGCAGCACCGATTGCCTTGGGGGTGTGGTGGTTACTGTAGTACTCATGACCAAGGCGGGCGATGAGCTCCCGAAGTTCCGGGTTTGCGATGAGTTCGCGGATGGCGCTTGCTAAAGCCTCAGGGTTGGCGGGTTCGACGAGATAGATATGCGACTTGTGGACCAACGCCTCACGAATGGTCTCGTTGTCACCACTGACCACGGGCCGCGCCATCGCCAATCCCTCCCAGATTTTATTTTGGATGGTAAAACGCGACTGCTTGGTCGTGCAAATACCCCTAAGCAGATGTGGGCCCGTGACATTTGGTGCAGCAAGTCCTCCATGTCGACCCATCCACGCAAATGGACATTAGTGAGGTTCAGGTCAGAGATCATCTGCTCGACGGCAGCGCGCTCCGGGCCGTCACCGTAAAATTCAAATCGCACACGCGGATCGCTCATTAGGCTGGAGGCGGCTTGGACGATTGTTTCCATGCCGTGCGATGGAAGGAACAGGCCATGGTACACGACCCTGAAACGGTTTTGGGGCGGCGCAATGTCAGGGCGGGCACGGAACAATGCCTCATCAGCGCCGTGGGGGACGCGTGCAAAGCGCGCGGGCGATAAGCCGTATTTATTCGTCAGGTACTCTTCGTAGCGGACACTTTCGATGATCAATAGATCGGGCAGTTTGAGGCCGCCTTTCTCAAGCCAAAAAAGAATCTTTTCCGTGAGTGGAGCCTTGCGAGTTAATCCCCGCTCTTCCGCAATAAGATGAAGCGACATCAATACGTCGAGTACCATTGGCCGACGCCGCCACCAGGTCAAAATTCGCCCAATATAGCAATCGAACTGTCCTAGATAACCAATAAGCATGACATCGTAATCCGCTACTTGGCTATGCCGGATCACCAATCGCAAATACGCAGTTACGACGCGCCATAGGAACCTGGGATTGGACCAGCCGCCACTTGCTAAGTTGTGGCGAAAATCAAATTCCATCCAAAATTTGCAATGGCATTCGATTACCTCCACACCTCGGGCACGCAGACCATTGATGAGTATTTTGTTGCGTGCGTACTCCTCGCGATATGTCCCGAAATAGCAGACCCGAAGCGGTGAGTGTCCATCTTCATCATCGGTAGCCCGAGTTGTTTTTGCATTGGTGAGTTTGTCACTTCCAGGCCGCCGGTCTCTACCGGCTGGCAATCGACAGTGGGGCAAATTTGATTGGTGTTTGGGAGAGGTCAAAAGCTTGACTCTACCGTTCCGGCAGGCCGTTTCGCACCGTGTCTGCCGCGCCCACACAGTAGACGATCTTAGACCCGTGAACGATCGGCAGATACAACCAGTAACGCCAGAGTATTGGCTTCGCATATATGCACGCAGTTACACTACCGCCAAATACTTTTTCTCCGGCAACCTGGCAACGCTCATGTTGGGCGAGCCAGTCCTTTGCCGGGATACAATCGGCGTCCGTAAACACAATAACGTCACCTTGGGCGGCTTTCATGCCCTAGTTGCGGGCGCCTGCAGCACAAAGGCGCGCTCCAGTATCGATGAAATGGACGTGGGGGTATCGCTTCAAATCGCCGGCCTCATCTCGGCCGACAACAATGACTTCGTCCGGTTGCCGAGTTGGTCGGCAATTGCGTCCAGCGCCCTCGGCAGGGTAGTGCCGTTGAGGCTGGGAATTACGATTGAAATTCTCAGGGCCATTGTGCAATTCTCCCTAGCGTGAATATGCGCTAGACGACCGAACTGGAGCAATTTGAATTTATGTATACGCCTTGTGTCCCTATGTGGTCAACTGCCCGCAATGAATGTAGCCTCCTCGGTACGTTCCCACTCGCGAGGCACTTGGGTCGAGCCACAACCCTGATGCGTGTGCTCACTCGCGCCCAAAGCGACAACTTGAAACGATCCAGTCCGATGCAACAAAGTCGGACCATCCAGGTAACAAGGCAGTTTTGGCTCAAGATCTTCTCGTACGCTTTTTGTTTGGAATGTTTGGCAGTGCATCCAATATAGGCGTAGCTAGTTAAGGTTTGGCTAACCGAGTTTTTCATGTTGTTATTACCGTTTTGGCTCCGGAGAGCTTTCACGGAAAAGTCCTCAGCCCAGGGTGGGCTGTATATTTCTCAAATAGGAAATTGCAATGGCTGATATTAAAATAGCTTTGACAACTGTTCAGTTCAATAACCTGAACCTGGAACATCTGCGATCGGAATTGTATCCAGCTGAGCTGATAACAGTGAACAGGTTGAACGCACCGTCTATATCAGCCGCGCTTCGCAACGCAGACGTCGCCATTATACATGGCGATATTGACGAGCGTTTTCTCCACGCACCGAAATTACGGTGGGTGCATTGTAATCACTCTGGTATCGAGAAATCGGCCCTTCCCGATGTTTTTGAAAAGGGTCTTCTAATCACATCTTCAGCGGGGAGATCAGCGCCTGCAATCGCTGAGCATGCGCTGTTTTTTATGCTCGCTTTGAGCTACCAGTTTCCCCGGTTCATCCAGGCTCAACGCACTAAACAATGGGGGATTTCCGGACAAGACAAATTAAAAGCCCTCTATGGTGCGACGGTGGGTATTGTTGGTTTGGGACACACGGGCAGTGAACTGGCTAAACGTGCGAAGGCGTTTGGGATGCACGTAATATGCTATCGGCGAAAGGACCTGCCAACTCCCCCTGAGGTGGATCAAATCTTTAGCACCGAGCGGGGTGACACCCTGGATGAGTTGCTTAACCATAGCGATTTTGTGGTTTTGGCGTTATCGCTTTCAAACAGCAGTTATCACCTGATCGGTGAGCGTGAACTATCGATCATGAAAGAGTCGGCTTACCTGATAAACGTCTCGCGTGGATCCGTCATCGATGAGACCGCCCTTTTGCACGCCCTGATGGGTCGACGTATCGCTGGTGCTGGGCTTGACGTGGCTGAGGAAGAACCGCTACCCGCGAGTAGCCTTCTTTGGACGGCACCCAACACTCTCATCACCCCACATTTTACACCCGGCTTGCCCGATCAGGAGGAGCGGTCCCTCGACATTATCTCCGAGAACATCAAGCGCTTTCGCACCGGCAAACTTATGTTAAATCAGTTGATGCCAAATGATCTGTATTCGGTGTATCGGTCTCCACAAAAAAATAAGGGCGGGCCGCGTAACACGGGAGTGCTGGCAAGGGCTGGGTTGTTTGTCAGACGGCTGCGACACTGGATGCGAACACGCTAACACCGAAAAGAGCCATTAGGCATTGCTTTGGTGTTTTCCGGTCCATCTTTTGGGCCAACAGCACCAGAATTTCTGACCTTTCCCCCGGATTAGGACCATTCACGGGATGAGTCCCTGGGTTAATAGCACATGGTCTTGGTTGCGGATAGAGCGGCGCATCAACCGTGTACGGAAACCACTTGTTTTCCGTATAGCTGGTCAGGCCGTGATCCTGCGGGTCCGAATATCGGCCTAAATCACCCTCAAATCGCGCATGTACGGAGTACGGAAAAGAGTTTTTTTTCGGTACAAGGCTCTGTGCCCGCTTTTGACCCAACCAAGTCATTTATTGGATCGAGCAGCTTGGTAGAAAAGTCCAAATCACGATGGCTTGCCACACCCCGAGGCGACGCGGTTAACCGACGTTAGGGCTGCGATGTCCGCCATTTGACGAATATGTCCGCTTGTGGGCGGAGAGACGACGTTCTTGGTGTCTCTAAGGGTTCTGGGAGGTCTTGAACGCGAACTTGGATCCGTTCGGCGACGGCGTCGTTTGCGAGAACAGAGAAGTTTTTGAAAAACGGGCCCAAATGGTATACTTTCGTCGAGATGATCTCGGGGTTGTGGAGTTCCGGTCCCGGACGGTCTGCCGATTTGCGAAGGTGAGTCATGGTCCCCATCGTTACCGTTGTCATCGTCTCCGACTACAGCAGCGGAGAAGAGAAAGGCTGGGACGACCTCCGAGAGACTCTCAAGTCTCTGGCGCGCCAGAATTTCGAAGAGCCGGTCGAGTATCTCTTGATGGAGTCCTCGGCCTTCGCTTCTCGGATTCCGGTCGACTTGATGCAGGTCCTGCCCGGTCTGAGGGTCGTCTTTGCCGACGCCCGGTCATCCTACGCCCTGAAGAACGAAGGCGCAAAGATTGCCCAAGCGGACATCGTCGGCGTTCTGGACGGTGACTGCGCTCCCGCGCCGGGCTGGCTGCATCACCTCGTGGCGGCATTCCGCGACCACCCGGAAGCGGCTGTCGTCAGCGGTCGGACGATCTACGACAGCCATGATCCGCGCGTGAGGGCCATCGGGCTCCTGAGCCGCGGCTATCTGGATCGCGGGCAGGCAAGCTGGACCGACGCGATCGCCAACAACAACGCGGCTTTCCGCCGCGAGGCTCTGCTCGCGCACCGTTTCTTTGACGATGTCGGCCCGTTCGGTGGAAAGCTGCAGGGCGAATCGATGCGTCGGGCCGGTCTCAAGATGTATTTCGAACCTGGAATGCTCGTGACGCACGCCTACGAGGGCTGGTCCATGGAACGGGATATTCGGCTCAATGCCGGCTACGCGACGATTATGGTGCGCAGGATCGACTCTCGGATCGCGTTCTCATGGATGGCGAGTCTCGGCTATCTCGCCGTGCCGCTATTCGTCGCGGCGCGCACCGCATGCAGCTTCTGGGCGCTTGCCAAGCTATGGCGCTATTACGGTCTACCATGGCACTTTTTGCCCTCGGGCTTCGCCCTGGCGATCGGCCTGCACCTCATGGAGATCCCAGGGATGGTCGTCGCGTTGCGTGGAGGACGACTGGCCGAGACCGCCTATCGGTGAGGCGCGCGTGCGGATCCCGGCAAGCTTGAAGAACCGCGTTCCCCTTCCGCTGCGCTTTCTCGCGGCGCGTCTTCTTCCTCAACACTCGCGGCGGTCCAGCCCCAACGTCTCGGATCTGCGGAGCCACCGGATCGGCGACCACGAGCTCCTCGATATCTACTGGCTAGAGGTCGGCTGCGATCGTGGGCCTGCCGCTTCGCTTTACGTCTGCGACGACGAGGTCATGCGCATGGACTGCGTCGATGGCGGTTCTGCGCATCTTCACTTTAACCAGAAGCAGTCGCGGGCATTCCCGAACGGCGGCGGCGCCCGGCTGTATTTCCCCCCGGGTCGGGTCATCGATCACATCGAACGCGCCTGCTTCGAGCTCAGTACGAATCTCCATTATGGCCTCGCGCTCAATGCCTCGCGCCGTATCAGGGAGACCCGCATCAGCCCGACCGCACTAAAAGAAGCCGTCGCCTTCATGCGCTCAGAGATGCATGCGCTGTTGCGTGAGCACGAAGGCTGACCCGGCCGATTATTGGGTGCGCAGACCAATCGTGATGAAAAACACCATCTCGGTCGTCATTCCGACACTCGGCGAAGAAACGCTGCCGCGCACCGTCGAGGCGGTATTACGGCAAACCCGGCCCGCGGACGAGATCATCGTCGTCGGTCGCGACCAGTCGGGTCGGATGGCGCGCTTTCCCGGCGTCCGGTTCATCGACACCGGCCGGCCGGCGAGTGCGGCCGAGGCGCGGAACCGCGGAATCGCCGCCACGCGCGGCGACATCGTTGCACTGACCGATTCCGACTGCGTTCCGTTGCCCGACTGGCTAGCCCGGCACGAAGAAGCACACACGACGGGGCAGTCGGTCGTCGGCGGCGGTGTCGAACTCTCCGGGACAAACTACTGGGCCCAGGCCGACAACGTGGCGATGTTCCACGACTTCGTGCCACGACGACCCGCTGGATATCGCACTTTACTCCCCACGCTCAACCTTAGCATCCGTCGCAGCGTCATCGAGGAAGTCGGCGGGCTGGACGAAACCCTTCCGGGTGCCGAGGATGCGGAATGGACCATCCGCATCTGTCGCGCCGGATGGCCGATCTATTTCGAGCCGGCCGCACGGGTCCGCCACGCGCCCATGCGCACCCGACCGTCCGACGTCGTGCGGCACTGGCGAAAGCTGGGGTACAGCTCCATCCGCGTGCGGCTCCGCTATCGACAGGAATTCAGAACACCGCGGTGGGCCGGCAGCGCCTTCTGGGTCCTTGTACTCAGCCCGCTCATCGCCGCTCGTGTGACCGCGGGTATCTACCGGCAGCGGTGGGCGTGGCGCGCGTGGAAATACCTGCCAGTGGTCTATGCCAGCAAGATCTGGTTCTGTCAGGCCGCTGCCGAGTCGATCCGCTCGGGCTACGCGTTCGATCGCCGCCAAAACATCCCACATATAGCGCCTCGCCGCGACAAGCTCGCGCATGCAGATCCGGCTATGGCCGTTTCAGCGAGGGTTACGAGGCCCTAGAGCAAACACCGCTCAGCTTGATTCGATTTAGGGGATTCCCTTTTGCTGTGTGATGTGATTCAAGATGCTGGCTGGGTAAGGAGGCCAGCATGCATGCCGAGACCTTATTCACAGGATTTGCGGGTCCGCGTGATTGGCGCGGTTGAGAGTGGTTCTTCGGCGCGGTCTGCGGGTCGTCTGTTTGGGGTGAGCGAATCGGTGGCGATCAAGTGGGCTGCGCGCTGGCGTCGGACGGGGAGCGTCGCGGCGAAGCGGATGGGCGGTTACAGGCGTTCACCGCTGGATGCGCATACGGATGTGCTGTTGAGGCTGTTGGCGGATCGGCCCGATCTGACAGTCGAGGAGATCCGCGCCGAGCTGCGGGCGCGGGGCATTTGCACCGGGCACAGCTCGATCCGGCGGTTTTTCGACCGCCACGGCATCAGCTTTAAAAAAAACCGTGCTCGCCGGCGAGCAGCATCGGCCGGACGTGGCGGCGGCGCGCCAACGATGGCGGCGGCGTCAGGGCGGGTTTGATCCGGCAAGGCTGATCTTCATCGACGAGACCTGGGCCAAGACCAACATGGCGCGGGCCTATGGCCGCTGCCGGCGGGGCACGCGTCTCATTGGCCGGGTGCCGCACGGGCACTGGAAGACAACCACCTTCGTCGCCGGCCTGCGCCGCGACGGCATCACCGCGCCGTTCGTCATCGACTGCCCGATGAACGGCGTCATCTTCCGCACCTATGTAGCCCGCGTCCTGGCGCCGACGCTCGAGCCCGGCGACATCGTCCTCCTCGACAATCTCGGCAGCCACAAGAGCAACGAGGTGCGTCGCCTCATCGAGGCGCGCGGCGCGCACCTTCTCTTCCTGCCGCCTTACTCCCCTGACCTCAACCCCCCATCGAGCTTGCCTTCGCCAAGCTCAAAGCGCTCCTCAGAAAGGCGGCGGAACGCTCGGTCGAAGACCTATGGGCACGGATCGGCGAGTGCCTCGACGGCTTCACTCCCGATGAATGCCGAAACTACTTCAAGCACGCAGGATATGCGTAAAACTGAACGGTGTTTGCTCTAGAGGACCACTATCCGGCCCGGAGCCGGAGGCATCGATGCCACGGGCACCCCATACGGCTCTTGATCCGGCTGGGGTGAAACCGGCTCTGGACGAGCCGCGTCCAATCTGGGAGTATCCGCC
>JAPULJ010000749.1 GCA_027295145.1 Alphaproteobacteria bacterium
CTGGCTGTCTTCAGCGACCATCTCGACGGCGAGCTTGCCCGGATGACCGGGCGGACCAGCGCCCTGGGCCACACGCTCGACTATATTATCGGCGCGGCCAACTACACTGTGCTGTTCATCGGCATCGGCTGGGGACTCGGAGGTGGGCTGGCCGAGGCCTTCGGCGGGCCAGGGATCGGCCTCGAGCGACACTGGTACTACGCGCTCGGATTTGCTGCCGGCCTGTCAAATCCGCTGATCATGTCTTTGAGGATGACCATGGACCGGCGCTTCGGCGCTGCATCGGTGGAGCATCCGACGAAGGGCGGCTTCGAGCTTGAGGATTTCATCTACCTCATCGGCCCGATCACCTGGGCCGGAGGGCTGGTCTATTTTTTCGTCCTCTACGGGCTTGGCAATCTTGGCTACCTCGCTTGGACGGTCTACGAATTCCGCCGCAACGCCGGACGGCAAAAAGGGAGGTCTGGCGCTTGACGCGCTGCGTGGCGGACATTAAATGCCTTCCGTAACGAACGTGTCCCGGGGAGTGATTTGAAACCGGGCCTTCAAGTGGTATTTCCAGGTTAGGGGAGTAAAAGCGGATGCGGATCATATTAGCGCAACCGCGCGGCTTTTGCGCCGGCGTCGAGCGTGCGATCGAGATCGTCGAGCGGGCGCTCAAAGTCTATGGGCCGCCGATTTATGTGCGTCACGAGATCGTCCACAACAAGCGCGTGGTCGAAGACCTCAAGGCCAAGGGCGCGGTTTTCGTCGACGAGGTCGATGAGGTGCCGGCCGGCGCCATCACCATCTTCAGCGCCCACGGCGTCGCGCAGAGCGTCGAGGACGCCGCCAAGGGCCGGGAGCTGCCGATCATCGACGCGACCTGCCCGCTCGTCGCCAAGGTCCACAAAGAGGGCGCGCGCTACGCCGAGCAAGGCTTCGAGATCGTCCTTATCGGCCATGAGGGCCATCCGGAGGTCGAGGGCACGATGGGCCGCATCCCAGGCAACGTCTATCTGGTGGAGACCACCGGGGACGTCGAAAACCTCACCGTCGGCACCCCCGACAAGCTCGCTTACGTCACCCAGACGACACTCTCGGTCGACGATACACGCGAGGTCATAGAGGCGCTCCACCGGCGTTTCCCCAAGATCGTCGGCCCCGACGTGAAGGATATTTGCTACGCCACCCAGAACCGGCAGACGGCGATCCGCGAGCTGGCCAAGGAAGTCGACCTACTGCTCGTGGTCGGCGCCAGCAATAGCTCAAACTCCAACCGCCTGCGCGAGATCGGCAGCGAGTGCGGGGTGACGAGCTACCTGGTCGAGGATGCCGCCTCGCTCGATCTGAGCTGGTTCGAGGGTGTGGAATCGGTGGGCATTTCAGCCGGCGCCTCGACGCCTGAGGAACTGGTGCTCGAATTGATCGAGCGCATGCGCGCCAGCCACGCCATAGAACTCGAAGTACTGGCTGGCATCGAGGAGCACATCCAATTCAAGCTGCCTGAAGAGCTGCGCCAAGTCGCGGTCTGACCGGCGATAAATGACCGGAGTTTCATAAATAATGGCCGTTCCCCTGATCCAGCAGCTCCGCGTCGGCGGCTATCTGCTCAAACAGCGCCTCAAGGGCAACAAGCGCTACCCGTTGGTGTTGATGCTCGAGCCGCTCTATCGCTGTAATCTGGCCTGCCCCGGCTGTGGTAAGATCGACTATCCCGACCACATCCTTAACCAGCGGATGAGCGTCGAGGAGTGTTTGGCGGCGGCCGAAGAATGCGGTGCGCCGGTGGTCTCGATCCCCGGCGGGGAGCCCATGCTTCACAAGGAAATCGACCAGATCGCCGCTGGCTTGGTGGCGGCCAAGAAGTTCGTCTACCTGTGCACCAACGCTTTGCTTCTCGAGAAGAATTTGCATCGTTTCACGCCGTCGAAATACCTGACATTTTCGGTTCATCTCGATGGGCTCGAAGAGCATCACGACCGGGCGGTCGACCAAAAAGGCACCTTCAAGATCGCCGTCGCGGCGATCCGCAAGTCGGTCGAAATGGGCTTTCGCACCAACGTTGCCTGCACCCTGTTCGGCCAGATGACGGCGGAGGAAACGGCCGCGTTCCTAGATTTCTGCACCAACGATCTCGGCGTCGAGGGAGTGACGATATCGCCGGGTTACGCCTACGAGCGGGCGCCGGACCAGGAGCATTTTCTCAATCGGCAGAAGACCAAGACCCTGTTTCGCGATATTTTCCGCCTCGGCAATGGGCGCAAGTGGCGCTTCTCGCAATCCTCACTATTCCTCGATTTCCTCGCCGGCAACCAAGACTACCACTGCACCCCATGGTCCAACCCGGCGCGCGGCGTATTCGGCTGGCAGAAGCCCTGCTACCTGCTCGGCGAGGGCTACGCGCCGAGTTTCGCTGCGCTGATGGAAGAAACCGAGTGGGAGAAATACGGCACCGGCAACTACGAAAAATGCGCTAACTGCATGGTCCATTGCGGCTACGAGGGCACCGCCGTCGATGACACTTTCGCCCATCCGCTGAAGGCCCTGAAGGTGGCCCTCAGGGGCCCGCGCACCGAGGGTCCGATGGCGCCCGAGATCGATCTCTCCAGGGCCCGCAAGGCCGAGGATTTCCACGAGCACCACGTCCTCGATGCGATGCGCGAGGTCGATCTCACCAAGCGCGATCTGCGCTGGTTTGCGCAAAAGGGAATCGACGTCCCGCCCCCTCGCCAACCTGCCGGCGGTGCCTCCGCCGGCGCGGCGGAGTAGCTGCGCCAGGACACTTCGGACGTTTGAGACAGGTTGGACAACGGAACGGGACAGGTGAGACACCCGATCACGGACAAGGTAGACACCTAGCCCCTGGTTCTAAGACCTAACTTTCCGACAGTACTTTCAGCAGCCCCCTCGCCGCCGCTTGTTTGAGCGCGGCCAGCGCGGCGTTGGTGTCGCGGGCGATGCGGAACAGCCCGGCAATATCTTTCGGCCGTTTGAGCAGTGCCGCGAGCACCGGCAGCGCGCGGGTGCGGCCATCGGGTGCCAGTCCGGCGAGGGCGGCGCGTGGGATGGCGCGG
>JAPULJ010000075.1 GCA_027295145.1 Alphaproteobacteria bacterium
GCCGGAGGCTTCCGCTGGGCCCGGATCTGGCTCCTCGACAAGGCCGACCTCTATGCCGCGGCGCCGCTCTCCACCGTGGGTTTCTCCAACCTGACCAATCCGGCCGGCGCGAGACCTATCTGGGCGACTGGCACAGTCATCCGAATGCGTCGAGCGGCTGGCTCAGCTGGACCGACCGTCGCGTCCTCCGACAGATCATCCATAGCCCCGAGGCGCGATGTGCAGAGCCTTTGATGGCCGTCTTTTGGGGGGAGGCGGAGGACTGGCAAACGGAGATATGCCACGCCCGCCTGCGGCCGCGGCCCTTGTTCTGGAACCGGCTTGTTGTGAAGCCAGCAGGGCTTCGAGTCTACTGAAGAACAGCATCTATGCATGTTGGTTGCGGTGATGGGGATGGTGAGGGAAGGCCTTCCCCTGGACCTAATCGTAGCAGGGCCGGCAGCGGATGTACCGAAAGGAAGGCATGACGTGTTCCGCCGGTGCGAGGGCAGCATTGCATCAAATTTACCGGGACTAACTGGCGCGAGGTCGCACTGCGCCGACCCGCTCACGAATCTGCGCCAGGAAGGACCCGCGATTTTCCCGGCGCCCCAAAACGACGATTTTTTTTGGCCTACTGCAAACGAGTACAGTACCGGCAAGCGAGCCCCTAGGAGCGCCCAGGACGCACGTGAAGGCTCTTGAGTCCCCACACACAAGTAGGCGCTCGCCCGAGATGCGCGTGTACGGCGCTCTCTCGCAAGCGGCGTGCGCATTACGCCTCCTCGCCCTCGTTTGCGTCAGACGGCGATGATGGTGAAATGGCGGGAACCGGATCGTCGGCTGTATCGACGTTTTGGGCCTCAGAAGCGGCATCGGTTAAAGTTTCATCCGACAGTTGACCCTTATGTTCTATTTGCGGCCCAACCGGCCCAACCGGCCCAGGCCCGCCAGTTCCTTGGAGTTCTGGGCCGGTTTTGTGGGCCACTTTTTCACCATCGCCAGAAAACCGTCCCATTTTTTCGGCCCCGTGAGCCGCAGTAACGTTGGGGTGTGGGCCGGATGGGACGGTTGGGCCGCTTTTGGGAGATAAGGTCTCCGCAAGAATGTGAATTACGGCCCGCCGCCTCGAACCGATGATCTTGCGGACTGTATTGCGGCGGCGGTTTTGATCGCGCGAGACGAGCTTGCCTTCCTCGGCCATCCGTTTCCAAAGGGTCTGCGCCGAAATAACGAGTCCACTGCCTTGGTCGCGGGCAAGCCGCTGGCCCGCCGCAAAGCTGGAGTTGGGATCAAGATACAAGTCGTCGCCAGCGAGCCAGCCGACCAGTGGCCCCTGCGCCACCCAATCTACCTGTTCAAGTTGGCCGGCCATATAGGTTCGTTTGCGCCAGCCCCAAATGTCCGCATCCTGCGGTGCGTCGTTTGTCTCCGCCGCTGCGACATGGGCCTGCCCGGAAGCAATCGCGGAGCCCAACAATGCAAGGAAGCGCGAGACGGGCTCTTCGTCGGCTTGGTATCCTGCCTGTGCCTCGGCGGCTTCCAACAGGGCCTTCCAACATTGCCTCCAAAGAGCCGCCCGCTCATCGCTGGTAATGGCCTTGGCCTCGCAAGCGAACCGTAAAAACACTTCCCAGCCGACCGCGAGACTTGCAACAGCATCGGGTGTCCGATCATGGAACACGGGCCGCCTTCTGACATCGGCTCTTAGTTCTTTAAGGCGTTGCGGCACTTGTACTTTCAAGGTTTCAATCTGCGGCGCCAGCCACATAACATAAGCCGCCATCATCGCCGCAAGCTGGCCTGTTTCAGCGGCGTCCTGGGCCTCGGTGAGCCGGTCAAGATCAACGTCGCCTTTTGATACTTCTGTAATCCACATACGGGACCGGAGAGACTGGCCGCGCGGGATATCCTCACCGCTGGAAAGGATAACCCCACGGGGAAAATACTGCGGCCTTATGGTGCCATCCGGCCTCATGCGCCCGCGACCAGCCCGGTTCCCTTGGCTGCGAATGAGGCGGTCAGCCTCGCGGTGCAGGCGTTGCACATCGCTTGTTGTTCCTGCCGGCGCGAAATCATCGACCGTGAACACGGCGTCTTTTACGAGAAATGCTTGTTTTTCCAGCGTGTTTGCTGTCGTCGACCAATTGCCGGGGAGGTTTTTGGCGTGGAAATCTGCCCCATAATGTGCTTGGGCCAGTGCGGTGAGTTCCGTTTTTTGCCCGCCGGTAGGCCCCGCGAAAAAGTCCGTCACATCCAGGGGGGCCACTTCGCCCAAAGGAGCCCTATAAACGGCGGCAAGCAGCGGAAAGACAATCGGTTCCGGGGCGACTTTTAACAGGGAAAGAGAGGCGTGGATTGCCGCCGTCATTTTCTCGCCAGTCGGAGGTTCGGGCAGTGAGTAGCATCCCAGCCTGGACCCAGATATTTGAACTTCGATTGCGTGGTTCGTGCCCTTGGGGCCAATCCCGCCAGCCTCATGTAAATAGAACCACTCGCCATTGAGTTTTCGCCAGCCCAGGTGTCCGAAAACCACCCTTTTCGGAACGTCGCCGCTGAGCATTTGAATTGCAGCGCGCAAGTGGTCTTTGGTCCCTTGCCCGGCATAGATAACGGGGGACGTCCCCCAACTGCCCATTACCCAATTCATCCCCCCGTAGCGATCCGCAATTACCTCCGCCGCTGGTAACGGCCTGCCGCTTTGCAGCGTGCCCTTGACAGAAAACACAGTGATTTGTTCAGCACCATCGTCTCGGACTTCCTCACCAACAATTCGCGCATCGAAGTTGCAGAGCGGCACCGTAACAGGGCCGTCCTTTGTATCGCGCCCGTGGCAAATCGCGCCGTTCACAATTTTATACGGCCCAGCGCGTTCGATTTCTTCAACACCGCCAGTGCCGCCGCCCTGAATGACGCGAAAGCTGTATCGCCGGACCTCGGAGCTTAGGTCTCGGAGCGACACGCCAGCTTTTTTCAGATCATCCCGGAGCCGCTGGAAGCCCGCCGGATCGTGAACGCGAATGGTAGAAAGTGCCTCGATGGCGTCGGGCTCAAACGGCGCGCCTTTGTCGGTTTTAGCTCGCTCGGCAAGGTCGATCACAACTGCCTTGGCGTTGGAAAGTCCCTCGAACTGACTGTCTTGGGCGTCCGCGCGCGGCACTGGTTTGTACGGCTGGGCGCGCCCGATGCCGGCGACCACGCCCTTGGTTCCCTCACGCAGGAGAACGTCAAGCCAATCAGCCTTCGTGCCCGCGTTGCCCGGCAGCGCGATTTTAACGGCTACGGCCCCACCATGCTTCTCGGCAAATCTATGAGCCGCTTGTTCGCCGCGCTTGAAGCCCGCGCTGTTCGGTGGTTTGTCCTCATCGCGGTCGGCTGCCACGGTGACGTGTTTTGTCGCCGGCCAGGGCCTGAACGCCTCAACTCCTGCCGCAGAAATGGCCGCCGCGACGGCGGTGGTTTTGGCCTCAATCTGCTCTTTATACGCAAGTGCGATAGCGGCACCAGTTTCAATCCCTTCACAAAGAATGATGTGCGGGGCCTGTCCGGGATTGCCCCACACGACCGCGCACCCGGCGGTATTCTCTTTGCCGCTAGCCTTCGCTGACTTCTTCGGATTGCGCTGAACCCCATCCGGGCGGGTGCCGAGCTCGGCCTTGCCTGAACCATCGGATGCCAAATAAATGCGATGTGCGTGGCGCACCCTTTCGCCTCTGACGGTGCGGAACACCGCGCACGGCCATGATCCCACCAGGACGGGTCCTTCCTTACCGCTTGGAGGCGGGTCGTAATAGGCGAGAGATGACCAGCCCACGACGGGCGTCTTTGGTAATGAGACGCCGCTCACGTCAATCTGGAGCCGATGAGCCAAATATTGCGCCGGCAAACTATCGTCGCGGGTGTCGGCCGGCGGGCACATCAGGCTCTTCGCGTCGAAGAATTGGCGCGAACGACTGGCGGCCGCATCGAGTATGAGGTCGTCGCGCCCCAAAATCTTAGCCGCGCGCATCTTTGCGTTGTCGAAGTCGCATCCTTCAATCTTCATTAACACATCAAAAATCGAGTGGGCGGGCGCGCAGGTGCAGCAGGCTTGCCGCTTTTGCGAGTTCCAGCGCCAAGATGGGTGTTCGTCTGTATGGTCGGGGTAGGGGCAGCGGACGTGTGGCCGGCCCTTTTGCCAGGGGACGCCCAGCGCTTCGAGAATATCGGTTTCATGCCCTAGCACGGCATCCTTGATCGGCTCCGTCAGGACGTATTGCCTGCCCTGTGAGCCCGCGTCGTTCTTGCGGGCGCTCATGGCACGCCCCGCCCACGTTTTGGCAAGGTGACGGTGCTCATCGCCGCACCCCGCGGATCGGGTCCAGCAGGAAGTCGCGGGCGCCCGTCGCGTCTACCACTTCATTGGGAAGGGCATGCGGCGGGGCTTTCTTTGAGACGCGAGCGCACCAGTCTTGCACTTCGCTTTCAAGCCATGCCACGGCATTCAAGGAAATCTGACGGCGCTTTGGAAAGAGATTCGCTCGTTCCAAGCGCCAGCGTGTACTGCGACTGAGGCCGGTTATCTCCCGGCACTCTTTTTCACGAATGAAACGATCTAGCATGGCGTTGGCTCCGCTAATTTGAGATGACAGCGGGCAACACAAGACCACGGTATTTCCGGTATTTAAAACAATACCTGAATTGGGTGGGTGTGGATTATTCCAAGAAAATCAGGTGGTTGTCGGAGACCGACAACTTTTCCGGTATTACCGGGGAATACCTAGCCGCTTGAGCGGCGAATACGTCCCGCGAACAATCTTCCGCAAGGTTTCCTGACGATAACCGATACCTGGCTGTCCAGCGAGTAACTCAGCAATTCTTTCATCTGACAGGGCGGAATTGTTCTGGCACATTTTTTTCGCTTTTAGAACAGCGTTACGTAGCTTACGTTGAGTTTGACGGTCCCGTGCAGTTAGAGGACGATGATCTGGCCGGTCTTTAACCTGAGTCCCATGCTGCTCTGCCTCCCATTCTTCGTCTTTTGACTTGCCGGGTCCCATCATCGCCAGAGCAGCCTCGGTCAGCTTCTCCTGGGGAACGAAGACAAATCCCTCTACGTAGCGCCCTGTGTAGAGCCCTGTCGTGAGCCCCAGGCCCATCCGCATCCATCCATCGTCAAATCGCGGGTAAACTTTCTCTGCAATGGGCTCTTTGTCCCACATGCGTGGGGCAATCTCGTGCCGTTCGCCGGACCGAGTACGAAGTAACGCTATAATGTCGCCCTCAGCGAATGCTTGGCGTACTCGCTCACGCGCCTCTGGGCCATGGGGCTCAACATCACGCTTGTAGGCGTCAGGCAGCCATTCATAGCCTTTAGGGCAATGCTCGGGGC
>JAPULJ010000750.1 GCA_027295145.1 Alphaproteobacteria bacterium
TCGGACACAACGTTCGGCACAAATCGTCGACTAATCTCTCAGGTACCAAGGACAGAGGGGGCATCACGCCGGAGGCTTCGGCCGGCCGGCAATGTGGTGCGCGCCTTCTTCAAAGGGGATCCTTGGTGGCCGTTACGGAAAATCTGAAGAAAACGCCCCTCAATGCGCTGCACCATGCGTGCGGGGGCAAGATGGTGCCCTTCGCCGATTATGAAATGCCGGTGCAGTTTCCTGCCGGCGTGCTCAAGGAACATCTGCACACGCGCGCCTCGGCCGGACTGTTCGACGTCTCGCACATGGGGCAGGCGCGGCTGACCGGGGACGACCCCGCGGCGGCGCTCGAAACCCTGGTTCCCGGCGATATCAAGGCGCTGAAACCCGGCGCCATGCGCTACACCCTTTTGACCAGCGAAAGCGGCGGCATCCTCGACGATCTTATGGTCACCAACGCCGGCGATCATCTCTTCGTCGTCGTCAATGCCGCGTGCAAGGACGCCGATTTTGCGCATATGAGCACGAAACTCGGCGGCCGGTGCACGCTCGAAATCCTCCCGGACCAGGCGCTTATCGCGGTCCAGGGGCCGAAGGCGGCGCAGGTGGTGGCATCGTTGGCGCCGGATGCGGACGCGCTTACCTTCCTCACCGGCGCGGCAATGGACATCGCAAACGCCCCGGGTTTCGTCACCCGCTCGGGTTATACCGGCGAGGACGGGTTCGAGATTTCGATCCAAGGCGAGCATGCCGAGGCGGTAGCGCAGGCGCTCCTCGATCGGACGGAAGTCGAGCCGATCGGGCTGGGCGCGCGCGATTCTCTGAGGCTCGAGGCGGGATTGTGCCTCTACGGCCACGATATCGACGAGACAACCAGCCCCATCGAGGCGGCGCTGGCCTGGACCATCGGAAAGCGCCGACGCGAGGAAGGCGGCTTCCCCGGCGCCGAAATCATCCTCGGCCAGCTGAAAGACGGCGTTTCGCGAAAACGTGTCGGGTTGTTGCCCGAAGGCCGCGCGCCAGCCCGCGAGGGGACGCAGATTACCGACCACGCAGACCGCACAATCGGCGTTGTAACCAGCGGCGGCTTCGGGCCCAGCCTCGGTGGACCGGTGGCCATGGGCTATATCGAGCGGGCAGCGGCGGAGATTGGGAATGAAGTCGCACTGAACGTACGGGGTACCGCCCGGCCGGCGAAGATCGCCAAGATGCCCTTCGTGCCGCCAAACTACAAACGCGGCGCCTGAGCGAAAATGGATCGACACCGTACAGCCGAATGAAGGGAGAGACGATCGCAATGCACTACACGAAAGAACACGAATGGATCCTGGTCGAGGGCGATGCCGGAACCATCGGGATCAGCGATTACGCCCAGGAACAGCTCGGCGACATCGTCTATGTCGAGCTGCCCGAGGCCGGCAAGAAGATTGCCCAGTCGGAGCAGGTCGCTGTCGTCGAGTCGGTCAAGGCGGCGAGCGAGATTTACGCGCCCGCCGGCGGCATCGTCACGGAAGTCAACGAAAAGCTCACCGGGGAGCCCGGCACGGTAAACGAGGACGCCACTGGCGAGGGCTGGTTCATCAAGCTCAAACTCTCCGACCCCGGTGAAGTCGAAGGGCTGATGGACGAGGCGGCCTACCAGGACTTCGTCGCCGGGCTCGAGTGACCAGCGGTGCCAGAATTGGAGCTGAACAATGACCGGTAAACGTCGCTCGCTCGAAGAGCTAGAGAACCGCGCAGATTTCGTGCGCCGCCATATTGGCCCGGGATCGGGCGAGGTCGAGGCGATGCTGCAGAGCATCGGTTTCGCAACGCTCGACAAACTGATCGACGCCGCCGTCCCCAGTGCTATCCGCCACAAAGGCGGACTGAATCTGCCGGGCAGCCGCAGCGAGGCGGATGTCCTGGGCGAACTACGCGCCCTCGCCGGGCGCAACAAACCGCACCGCTCGATGATCGGGCTCGGCTATCACGATACCCATACCCCCCCGGTGATTCTGCGCAACGTATTGGAGAACCCCGGCTGGTACACCGCCTATACCCCCTACCAGCCGGAAATCAGCCAGGGCCGGCTTGAAGCGCTGTTGAACTTCCAGACCATGATCATGGATTTGAGCGGGATGGCGCTGGCCAACGCCTCGCTCCTCGACGAGGCGACGGCGGCGGCAGAGGCGATGACCTTGTGCAAACGGGCCGGCAAGAGCGATAGCAACGCGTTCTTCGTCGATAACGACTGCCACCCTCAGACCATCGCCGTGTTGCGCACGCGGGCCGAGGGTCTGGGCTTCGAAATTATCGTCGGCGGCTACCAGAATGACCTGCCTTCGGCCGAATGTTTCGGCGTGCTGTTGCAGTACCCATCCTCATCGGGCGCTGTCCGCGATTACCGCGAAAGCGTCGAGGCGGCGCACGCCAAGGGCGCACTGGTCGTCGTCGCTGCCGATCTGCTGGCACTGACGTTATTAACCCCGCCCGGCGAATGGGGCGCCGACATCGCCGTCGGCAGCGCCCAGCGCTTTGGCGTGCCGATGGGGTTCGGCGGACCCCATGCCGGCTATTTCGCCACCCGGGAAGAGTACCGCCGGATGGTGCCGGGGCGCATCGTCGGTGTTTCGATCGACGAGGACGGCAACCCAGCCTACCGGCTGGCCTTGCAAACCCGCGAGCAACACATCCGGCGCGAGAAGGCGACCAGCAATATCTGCACGGCCCAGGTTCTGCTCGCCGTGATGGCCGGTTTTTACGCTGTGTATTATGGGCCTGAAGGCCTCAAAACAATCGCCGGACGGGTCGCGCGGATGACGTCCATCCTCGCTGACGGCCTTGGCAAGCTCGGCTTCCCGTCCCGGAACGAGGCCTTCTTCGACACGCTGACATTGGCGGTTGACGGCGACGCCGGCGCCATCGCCGAGCGGGCGCGGACAAGCGGCATCAACCTTCGCCTGGTCGATGCCAATACGATCGGCATCTCAATCGACGAAACGACGACCGCCAGCGAGATCGAGGCGGTGTGGGGTGCTTTCGCCGGCAAATCTCAATCACTGCCCAAGATCGTCGATCTCGATAAGAAAGCAGAAAGCGGATTGCCCAAGGGTCTGGCCCGCGACTCGGCCTTTCTGCAGCACCCGGTCTTCTCGCTCTATCGTTCCGAGACCGAGATGCTGCGCTATCTGAAGCGCCTGCAAGACAAGGACATCGCCCTTGACCGCTCGATGATCCCCTTGGGCTCGTGCACGATGAAGCTCAACGCGGTCACCGAGATGGAGGCGATCACCTGGCCGGAATTTGCCGCAATGCACCCCTTCGCCCCGCTCGGCCAAGCCCAGGGAACGCTGGCCCTGATCGCCGAGCTCGAAAGCTGGCTCGGCGAGATCACCGGCTTCGATGAAGTCTCGCTGCAGCCCAACGCCGGCTCCCAAGGGGAGTTTTCTGGCCTACGGGCGATCGAGCGCTACCATCAAGCCAACGGGCAAGGCCAGCGCGATATCTGCCTGATCCCCAGCTCGGCCCACGGCACCAACCCGGCGAGCGCGGTGCTGGCCGGTCTCAAAGTCGTCGTCATCGGCTGCGATGACGCCGGCAACATCGATGTTGGTGATCTGCGCGCCAAGGCCGAGGCTAACGCCGAGCGCCTGGCCGCACTTATGGTCACCTACCCTTCGACGCATGGCGTTTTCGAGACGGCGATCGTCGAAATTTGCAATATCGTCCACCATTGTGGCGGCCAGGTCTATTTTGACGGAGCCAACCTCAACGCGCTAGTCGGGCTGGCCAAACCGGGCCTGTTCGGGGCCGACGTCGCCCATCTCAACCTGCACAAGACCTTCTGCATCCCCCACGGCGGCGGCGGGCCGGGGATCGGGCCGATCGGCGTGCGGGCTCATCTGGCCCCCTACCTGCCCAACCACCCGCTGGTCCCCGAAGCCGGTCCCCAAACAGGCATGGGCCCGGTCGCCGCGGCGCCCTGGGGCAGCGCCGGCATCTTGCCGATCAGCTGGGCCTATATCGCCCTGATGGGCGGAACCGGCTTGAAGCGCGCGACCGAGACAGCGATCCTCAACGCCAATTACATCGCCAAACGGCTCTCGCGCTGCTTCCCGGTGGTCTATACCGGCCCCGGCGGCCTGGTCGCGCACGAGTGCATCATCGATCTGCGGGATTTGAAGGAAAGTGCCGGCGTCAGTGTCGACGACGTCGCCAAGCGGCTGATGGATTACGGCTTCCATGCCCCGACCATGTCCTGGCCCGTCACCGGCACGCTGATGATCGAGCCGACGGAGAGCGAGGCCAAGGTCGAGATCGACCGGTTCTGCGATGCCATGATCGCCATCCGCGAGGAGATCGCCCGCGTCGAGAAGGGCGAGTGGCCGCGAGACGACAATCCCCTTGTCAATGCACCGCATACCGCGACGATGGTCATGGCCGACAAATGGGACCATCCATATACCCGCGAGCAGGCCGCTATTCCGGCGGCTGGTTTGCGCCAGTCGAAATACTGGCCGCCGGTGGCGCGCATCGATCAGGTCCATGGCGACCGCCATTTCGCCTGCGCCTGCCCGCCGCTCGAAGCCTACCAGGACGCCGCCGAATAGGCGTAGCTTGCCCTAATACCAAGCGGCGGGTTAGGGTCTCCT
>JAPULJ010000751.1 GCA_027295145.1 Alphaproteobacteria bacterium
ATGCTTGTCCTGGGCGGTTATATCAAAGGCAGCGCTGTTATCTTGTGGGCAATGATCTGTCCCGTGGGTGCAATGCTCTTCGACGAACCCCGCCATGCGCCGCGCTGGTTTCTGGCTTTTCTCGGGCTCGTCGTTCTGAGCGGCTATTTGCAATATCAGTTGAATTTCACCAACAATTTGTCGCCTGAGATTGTGATATTTCTATTTGTCGCGAACCTCATCGGAGTTGGCTCGATGATATTTGCGATGGTTTTCTATTTCGTCGGCCAAAAAAACTTGTTTCAAAAAAAATCTGAGACGCTGTTGTTGAATATTCTGCCCAAGGAGATTGTGAATATCCTGAAAGATGATCAACGCACCATCGCCAATCATTTTGATGGCGCGAGCGTGCTGTTTGCCGACGTGGTGAACTTCACACCAATGGCGGCAAGCATGACGCCCACCGATCTCGTAAATCTGCTGAACGAAGTGTTTTCAGAATTCGATCTGCTTGTCGAAAAGCATGGGCTGGAGAAAATAAAGACCATCGGCGACTGCTACATGGTGGCTTCCGGTGTGCCGCGCGTCCGCGCCGACCACGCGCAGGCGCTCACCCGCATGGTGCTGGAGATGAGAGATTATGTGGGCCAAAACGAGATCCAGGGTCGCAAGCTGAGTTTTCGGATCGGCCTGAACTCCGGGCCGGTGGTGGCCGGCGTTATTGGCCGCAAGAAATTCACATACGATTTATGGGGCGAGGTGGTGAACACCGCCAGTCGTATGGAATCCCACGGGAGGGGAGGATTTGTTCAGATCACACGCGCCACCTACGAGCTGGTTAAAGACGACTTTGTGTGCGAACCACGCGGTATGGTGAACGTCAAAGGCAAGGGTGAGATGGAGGCGTGGTTTGTGATCGATCATAAGATTGAACCTGCGGGCGCATTCGGACAAGCCTGAACCGACCTGCGAAAATGCCCATCCGAGGCGGCCAGTCGAGATGAATTTTCTGAACAGCTCTTCGCCATTTCGCCGCGTTCTGGGGGACGCGTTCGAGCGGCTTCCTGCGGCCGTTGGGGCGATGCACGACCTCGCCGAGGAGACCGACGCCGACGGTCTCGCTGAGATCGATGCGGCGCCCGGTATCGGGCCGTGGCTCATCCGCCTGATCGCCGGGTTGCCGAAGCCGGGGCGGAACGTGCCAATCAGTGTAAATTTCAAGCCAGACGGGCGAGGTGGCGAGCACTGGCGCCGCCGCTTCGCCAATCGGCGCTATATGAGCACGATCGTCGCCGGCGAAGGCGGGTTGGCGGGCTTTCTGGTCGAGCGGTTCGGGCTCTTCCGATTGGGGTTTGAACTGCGATTGGTCGACGAAGGGCTGCGCTGGTCTCTGAAACGATGGCGTTGGCTGCGCGTGCCGCTGCCATCGTGGACGGCGCCGTCGATCGAATGCCTGGAGAGCGACGCGGACGACTGTTTCGTATTCGATATCAAGGTATCGTTCCCCTTCGTGGGCCGCGTGGTCGATTACCGCGGTTGGCTCAAGGTGCGGGCGCCGTCGGCGGATTAGCCGCTTCACCAAAAGCGACCTGAAGCGCGGCGCTTACAACATCGGTTCCATAATCTGTTGGGAGGCCGGGATGAATGATGAGCTGCCCACTTTCGTGACCCATCTTGAGTGCTCGGCGACCGGCGCGAGCTACGAAGCCGACCGTGTGCACGGTCTGTCGGATGCAGGAAAGCCGCTGCTTGTGCGCTATGATTTGGACGCATTGGCGAGATCGATCGACAAGGAGACCCTGGCGCAGCGTGATGGTGGATTCTGGCGCTACCGTGAATTCCTGCCGGTTCGTCGGGCCGAGAATGTCATCAGGCTAGGCGAGGTCGTCACGCCAATCATTCGCCTTTCTCGCCTGGAGCCCGACGGCGGCGAACTCCTGGTCAAGGACGAGGGCCGCCTGCCGACCGGCTCGTTCAAGGCAAGGGGGCTGGCGTTGGCGGTTTCTATGGCCAAGGAGCTGGGGCTCGCGCATCTGGCGATGCCGACAAATGGCAACGCCGGCGCGGCACTGGCCGCCTATGCAGCGCAGGCAGGGCTGAGGAGCACCGTGTTCTGTCCCGACGACACGCCGGAGGTGAACGTCTCCGAGATCGAGCTGCAGGGCGCCACGGTCTACCGCGTAAACGGTCTGATCAACGACTGCGGCAAACTGGTTAGCGAGGGCACTGCCGCGGCTGGCTGGTTCGACTGCTCGACCCTGAAGGAGCCCTACCGCATCGAAGGCAAGAAGACTATGGGTCTGGAACTGGCCGAACAGCTCGCCTGGGAGCTGCCCGATGCAATCTTCTACCCGACCGGCGGAGGCACAGGGCTGATCGGCATGTGGAAGGCATTCGCAGAACTCGAGGCAATTGGATGGATCGGGTCCAAACGTCCAAAGATGGTAGCGGTGCAGGCGAGCGGTTGCGCGCCGATCGTCAAAGCCTACGAAGCCGGCGAAGAGCACGCTGAACTGTGGGCCGACGCCCATACGGTGGCCGCCGGCATCCGGGTCCCCGCCGCCATTGGCGACTTCCTGATTCTGCGCGCCGTGCGCGAGAGCGGCGGTTTCGCAATTGCCGTGCCCGACGAGGCCATTCTCACCGCTCGCGATGAGGTGGCGCGCAGCGAAGGCTTGCTGCTCTGCCCGGAAGGCGCGGCGACCTACGCGGCCTACAAACGGGCGCTGGACGATGGCCGCATCGCGCCGCACGAGCGCACTGTGCTGTACAACTGCGCAACTGGCCTGAAATACCCCATGCCGCCTGTCACGCAGTTCTTGGACAAGAACGGTCCGATCGATTTCGCCGCACTATAATGCGTGCCGATAGAACGCCGGTTGGTATTAGGCCAGACTAATCGGAGGGCGGTAGCGTCGGCAGGCTGCGGCCAGCGCGGCGGCGGGCCCGGTCGGCGGCAAGGTTGTCCGGCGGGAAGCAGTGATTGCCGCTCAGCGAGGTCGCCGCGACCCGGCCGCGCCGGTCCAGGTGGAAGTTGGTCAGGCACCACCAGACAACGCGCCGGTCGCTCGACAGCGATTCGAATAGCACCTCATGATAGGCATATTGAAGCGTCGGCCTGCCCTTAAGGTCGCCATAGCGGTGGTCCGGCGGCCCCCAGTCCGCGACCAGGCGGGCTTTCGTCGCGCTGGACCAACGATCGAGATAGGCCGCGTAGTCCGGCCCGCTCGCGCAGGAGGAAAGCGCCGCTATCGCCGCGGCTGCGGCCAGTGTCCGCGCCGAATGGAGGCAGCCTTGTGAACACTTCAGCCAACCGCTGGATAACCGCATATTCCGATGACAATTCCAGCGCATACGATGGTGTCCCGTATCACACCTCGATCACGAGGTTGGTTTTTGGCTTCGAACAGCAAATCAACACGCTGCCCGGATTTGGCTCGTCCAATGGTTCCTCGAAATACTCGACCTCGCCCTCGATCAATTCGCAGATACAGGTTTGGCAAATGCCTGACCGGCAACTGTAGTCCGGATCCAAGCCGTGCCGCTCCGCAAGATCCAGGATGCTGTCACAAGCTGGGTCCCAGTCCGCGGTCACGCCAGAGCGCGCAAACGTCACTTGGATCCCTCCGGTTAGCTCAGTGTCGGCAGACCGCACTTCGGCGGTGCCGGCGGGTTTGGCCTCTTCCGTCAGTATCGAGCCTTGACCGAAAAACTCGTAGTGAATGCGGGATTCCGAAATGCCCAGGGAGAGCAAGTTGCAGTAAAGGGACCTCATGAAGGCTGTCGGACCGCAGATGAAAAACTCATAATTGTCAAATGGAAGCATCTGTTTTAGCAGGGCAATATCGACCCGGCCGCTGCTGTCGTAGTCGCGGCCTTCGCCGTCGGTCGGGTCGGGCCGGCTGTAGCGAATATGGACATGGACGTTTTCATTCTCTTCGGCGAGACGGCGCATATGGGCGCCCATGGCGTGCTCTCGGCCGTTGCGGGTACCGTGGATGAACCACACTGGCTGTGGTGCGTCGCTTTGGACGATGGCGTTGAGCATGGCGATCATTGGCGTCAAGCCCACGCCGCCGCTCAGCAGCACAACGCTCCTCTCGTTGTCGGCATCGAGGTGAAACTTGCCGCGCGGCGCGCCAACGCGCAGCGTGGTTCCGGGCTCCACATGGTCGTGGAAATAGCTGGATGACAACCCTGCCGGGACGTCGGGTTTGTCGGTTGGGGCCGGCTCGCGCTTTATGCTCAGCCGGTAGTATCCGGGATTGGGACAATCGGAAAGCGAATAGGTGCGGATCACCGGCCGTGGCTGGCCCGGAATATCCAGCTCCAGTGTCAGGAACTGACCCGGAAGGAAACCGGGTAGAGCCGCACCGTCCTCAGGCACCAGATAGAAGGATGTGATCGTCTCGCTTTCAGTCTCCTTCCGCTCAACTTCGAATTTGCGCAATCCTTTCCAGCCTTCGGT
>JAPULJ010000752.1 GCA_027295145.1 Alphaproteobacteria bacterium
GCGATGGTGTGGGGGGTTGTCGGTTGGGGGCTCTATTGGAAACGGGCACCGGAAAGATTTGGGCCGGCTGGTCGGGGGAGCCTGCCACCAGCCTGCTATCTCTACGATATTTGAGAATGGCAACCCATCATCGGAACAGCAATTTTGCTACCCCATTTGCTACCCAAAACCGTCACGCCCGAGGATCTGATACGTAACCCATTGAAAAGATTGGTAGGCGCAGAGGGATTCGAACCCCCGACCCGCTGATTAAGAGTTATATTATACCTCTAATCATAGCTCATCATAATCAAACAATCTTCGATAATACACCCTTTGTATTCCTTATATAATGTCTATATGATAAGGCATGATTAGCGCGGGGTAACAGCACCCAAAAGGGCCATATTCGTTACCCCCATGTTACCCCAACGCTACCCGAATTCGGACAAGGATGTAATTTGATGGTTCGAAAAACGCTCACCGCCAAAGCCGTTGACCGTGTCAAAACACCTGTTTCTGGAAGGGTGGAACACTGGGACGGAGCCTTGCCCGGATTTGGCTTGAGGGTCACCGACAAGGGCATCAAATCTTGGGTCCAGATGGTGCGCATCCACGGTAAGCAGGCACGGCTCACGCTGGGCACCTATCCCGACCTTTCTCTTGGCGAGGCGCGTGACAAGGCGCGGGCAAATCGCCGCGCGATTGAGAACGGCGAAGATCCTCGCGTCGCTAAGCTGGCTGCCCGTGAGCGGCCGGCCGACCTGTTCGAGGACGTCGCTGAGTTATTCGTTGAGCGCTATGCGAAAAAGAAGAACAAGGGCTGGAAAGAAACCGAACGCATCTTCACCAAATATGTCGATCCACGGTGGGGACATCGGCGTCTAAGTTCGATAACCCGCGCCGATGTTGTCGCTCTGCTCGACGATATCGAGGACGCGAACGGCCTCTACATGGCGAACCGCGTTCTGGCACAGGTGCGCAAATTGTTTAACTGGGCGCTTCTGGAGCGTGCGCTGATCGACTCGACGCCGATCGTGCCCGGTATGGCGCGGAGCGGGGAAAAGAAACGCGACCGCGTTCTTGGTGAGAACGAGATTTCCGAATTGCTGCCAGCTTGGAATTCGCTTGGTTATCCATTCGGGCAGTTTTTCAAATTGTTATTGGCCACCGGCCAGCGTCGTAGCGAAGTCGCCGGGATGCGCTGGGAGCATATCGATGTCGAGGCTCAACAATGGATGATACCCGGCGAACACATGAAGTCGGGACGGCCGCAACTGGTTCCGCTGTCGTCGCTGGCTCTCGAAATCCTCTCAAGTATCCCAACCGATCAGGGGTATGTCTTCACGACGCATGCAAGAGGCGAGCGGCCTATATCGGGTTTCACGCGGGCAAAGGAACGGTCTGAAAAGATCATCGGAGAGGCGATGTCGGCATGGGTTATCCATGACCTGCGTCGCACAGCAGCAACACATATGCGCCGCCTGGGCGTTTTCCGGGAAGTCATAAGCGCCGTATTGGGCCACGCGCCGAAGGGCGTCACAGCGGAGCATTACGACATGTACGACATGCTTGCCGAGAAAACGGACGCGCTGGATCGGTGGTGCAGAGAACTCGAACGACTCATGGGCCGCGAGCGGGATAACGTCGTCGCGCTGGTGGACGCGCGATGAAGAGAGAACCGCCTCCCGAATTGCTTCGCGCGGCATTCACGGGCGGCGATATCGGTGCAATTGAAGATTTTTGTTACGAATTATTAGCCGATATCGAATGGCGCTGTGTCCAGGAGCATTTTGGGGAGATGCAGATCGCAGGTCGCGGACTTTGTTACTCGGCGGCGCAGATTGACCATTATATCTTCAAGTTGGTCAGTCAATGCTATGCGGCCCAACTCCCACCTCCCATCTCCCTGGTCGAGTTAATTTCCGCTCATTTGAACCAGGATATAAAGTATGACAAAAAGTCTCATGAATTTGGAAGGGGCAAGGCCGTCGCACTTCGAGAAGCTATTGAATATAAAAAACTTAATCCGGATGCCTCTAATCGTGAAATTGCTAAGGCTGTCGGCGTTGACCATACGACAATTGGTCGATGGAAATTGGGCGAGAGGCTGGTTTCTCATCCCAAGTGCAACGGTTGATGTTTTCGAGGAAGGCTTCGGCGGGGGTTGGGAATCCGAGGCACTATGACGGGGTTGAGTTTATCGCCCAAGCAAGATCGGCGATGTCCCGGGCGCTGTAATTGGAAAGGTCTGTTTTCCTGGGCATGTCGCGGCGGAAAATGACGTTGGTGTTCTTGATGGTGCCGCGTTGCCAGGGCGAATTGGGGTCGCAGAATAAGGCCTCGGTTCCCAGCGCCGCAGTCAGATCTTGATGCAGAGCGAACTCCGTGCCGTTGTCGAACGAGATGGCTTTCCGCGCTTCCGGCGGCAAGGTTCCGAGAACCGCCTGTAGCGCCTCTCCAGTCTTGATGGCCGTATTGATCTTCAAGGGGGCGGCAAAGGCAGAGCGGGTCTTCCGCTCGCACCATGTGATGAGGTTGCCGCGTTGGGCGCGGAACTGCAGAGGTCGCCCTCCCAATGGCCGAATTCCTCGCGGTTCTCGACCGCCTCAGGGCGTTCGTGGATGGATCGCCGCCCCAGCTCTCGGGTCCCGCCTCGATCGCGTCGATTGCGCGTCAGTTCCCGGCTGATCGTCGATGCCGAACTCCATCATGCGACCGGTCTCCCGAACAGACTCACCGCCCTCACGCAGTCGGTAAATCTCGTAACGCTCATCAATGTCGAGTTGGCCATATGTCTTTCCCGTCGCAACTCCGGACCATACCGGTGTTGCACTTGGAATGAGAATTTAGCGGGTGGTGCATAAGCAAAAGCGTGCGCACCACTATCTTTGGCGTTTATCAAGCGTCTCCAACACTCATGGAGACTAAACGTGAAAGTCTTACGAAAGCCCGCTACGTCTGAAAAAGTCGGACTCAGCATCCCCCAAATCGATCGCCTTTCTCGCGACCCGGACAGCGATTTCCCCGAAAAGGTTCAACTCGGGCCAAACGCCGTCGGCTGGTACGAAGACGAGCTTGACGCATGGCTTGAACGCCGCCGTCGCGGCGCCCTGGCCAAGATCATTGAGAAACCGATGGCCGCCGGGACGCCCGAATTACCAAAGAACAAGCGAACCAGAAAGCGAGTGACCTCTCGCGCTGCCCGGGCAAGTCGATCTCGGAGCCCTCCCGGAACTGGGAACCGACAACTGGATTAGGATTGGAACTGAACACTCAAAATCTAATCCCACCCGACCCCGAAAACATGTCGACACCTTGGCACTGCGCCAAACCAGAATTCACAATGGAGACGAAAAATGCGTATTTCCGAAGCTTATCCCTCAAAGTATCTGAAAGCCGCCGATCTCGACGGCCAGGATAGAATCGTCAGCATCCGCGCCTGCGTCCAGGAAGAACTGGGTCAGGGCG
>JAPULJ010000753.1 GCA_027295145.1 Alphaproteobacteria bacterium
GCTGATCCCCTACGTGGTCGATCCCAAAGAGCTGGAAACCGCCACCGGCCTGCCGGTGCTCAACACCAAGGCGATCGGCGTGCGTTTCGCGGAAACCTGCGTGTCGCTGGGCTTGACCCATGCCGAGGCCGCCTACCCTTACACCGCGATCCCCTTTGAGGCCTTCACCAAAGGGGTTGGCTGACGGCGGCTGAGGCCAGGCGATCAGGGGTCCGCGACCCGGCCCCCTGGCGGCACTTCAGTTATGGGCCAGCGGGCCGCGCGGCAAAAGGCCCGGATAGGCGCCGGTGCGCTGGTTGTCGCGCATCAAGGCCTCGCCGTTGACGGCAATCGACTGATATAAGCTGATATTGGGTCAAAGGCCCTTCCCTCGAACCCTTATTATAATAACATCGAAACTGGACCCCTCGGTGGGGTTGGGCCACCGCGCTTCAGGGCTAAAGATAGCCATTGCCTGAGTAAGACATATCCGATGAAACCCCCGACTAAGAACCTATCCAAGGTGACTCACGTAGCCAGCAAAGGTGGTGCGGCAAAGGCTCAAACTCTGTTTAACGGAGGGTTTGCGCTTCATCAAAAAGGGCAATTGGCGGAGGCGCAAAGAGTTTACCAGAAAGTCCTTAAGCTCCATCCTGAACACTTTGATGCGCTGAATATGTTGGGAGTGATTGCCGCCCAGAGCAAAAATCACCTGCAGGCAGTGGAGTTGATTGGCCGCGCCATTGAGATAAACCCCAATATTGCAGAATCCTACATCAATCGCGGCGCTGCGCTGAAAGGCCTCAAGCGACCGGACGAAGCGCTGGCCAGCTTTGAGCAAGCCATAAAATTGAAGCCCGACTATGCCGAGGCCCACTACAATCGCGGCAATGTGCTGCAAGACCTCAGGCGACTGGATGACGCACTGGCCAGCTACGACCAAGCCATAAAGTGGAAGCCCGACTATGCGGAGGCCTACCACAATCGCGGCGCCGCGCTGAAAGGCCTCAGGCGGCCCGACGAAGCGCTGGCCAGCTTTGAGCAAGCCATAAAGTTGAAGCCCGACTTTGCCGAGGCCTACATCAATCGCGGCACTGCGCTGAAAGACCTCAAGCGGCTGGACGAGGCGCTGGCCAGCTTCGAGCAAGCCATAAAGTTGAAGCCCGGAAATGCCGAGGCCTACTACAACCGCGGCAATGCGCTGCAAGCCCTCAGGCGGCTGGACGAGGCGCTGGCCAGCTACGAGCAAGCCATAAAGTTGAGGCCCGACTATGCCGGGGCCTACAACAACCGCGGCGCCGCGCTGGAAGACCTCGAGCGACTGGATGACGCACTGGCCAGTTACGACCAGGCCATAAAGTCAAGGCCCGACTTTGCCGAGGCCTACCACAATCGCGGCGCCGCGCTGGAAGACCTCGGGCGACACGAGGAAGCACTGGCCAGCTATGACCAGGCCATAACGTTGAAGCCTGACTACGTCTCCGGGCACCATAACTTGTCCCTCTGCCGTCTGTTAATGGGTGACTTTACGCGTGGATGGGAAGGGTATGAGTGGCGCTGGAAGGAAGCACAGTTAGAAAAAAGCACACGCGACTTCACCGAACCGCTTTGGCTCGGCAAGGAATCATTGGCAGGCAAAACCATTCTCCTGCACAGCGAACAGGGGCTGGGCGACACCCTGCAGTTTTGTCGCTATGCCAAGTTGGTGAGCGAATTAGGCGCACGCGTGATTATGGAGGTGCCAGAGGCGCTGTTGGGGCTGTTGAAGAACCTGGATGGCGTCGCGCGACTGGTTGTAAAAGGCAGCGCCCTGCCCAGGTTCGACTGCCACTGCCCATTGATGAGCCTGCCGCTGGCGTTTAGGACCGACTTAAAGACCATTCCCGCGCCTGGCAGCTACATCGCAAGCAACCCCGGCAGGGTTGCCGCATGGCAGAACAGGCTGGGCGCCCAGACCAAACCGCGGGTGGGCCTGGCGTGGAGCGGGAACCCGCGGCACAGAAGAGACCGGAACCGCAGCATCGAGTTGGCGGAGATGCGGTCGCTGCTTCGCGTGGAAATCGAATGGTTTAGCCTGCACAAAGAGGTGCGCGACGGTGACGCCGGGTTGTTATCTTCGAGCGCCGACATTCGCCATTTCGGCGATGAAATGGACTTCGTCGAAACGGCGGCGGTCGTCGAGCTGATGGATTTGGTCATCTCTGTCGATACCAGTATTGCGCATCTTGCCGGTTCCATGGGCAAGCCGGTATGGATACTGCTGCCGATCAGTCCTGATTGGCGCTGGTTGTTGGATAGGGAAGACAGTCCCTGGTATCCCAGTGCCAGGTTGTTCAGGCAAGACAAGATTGGCGATTGGGACACGGTTTTCCAAAATGTAAACTTAGCTCTGCAAACCTGGTTAAGCGCCTTGTCGAGTAACAGTTAGGAATGAACCTCTCGACTAGGCTACCGCCGGCACCTCGCCCAGCGCTTCGCGCAGGGCTTCCGAATCAACGATTTCGCCAATGACATTGGGATCAAAGCGAAAGGCCGGGCGACACTGCGGATTTCCCGGGTGCCATTGCCGTGGTGCCATCAAGTCTTCGCGATGTGCTCCCGATACCATCTATCGGAGTCTTCGATCCCGGCCCTTAGGGGACGGGCGTTATTCCAGCCAAGCTTCGTGAGCATGGTGCTGTCGAGGATCTTGCGGGGCGTGCCGTCTGGCTTGGACCGATCGAATTCAATCTCGGGGTAATAGTCGACGACGCCGGCGATCATTTCCGCAAGTTCGCGAATCGATACTTCCTGCCCGGATCCGACATTGACTTGGATCTCTCCCGAATATGTCTTGAGTAAGAACACCAGTGCGTCGGCCAGATCGTCGACATGCAGGAACTCGCGCAGCGGTGTACCGGTGCCCCAAAGTGTGACGCTTGGGTCCCCGGCGGCCTTGGCCTCGTGGAACTTCCGCAATAGGGCGGGCAGAACGTGGCTCGATTCGAGATCAAAATTGTCCCCCGGCCCGTAGAGATTCGTCGGTTGGGCGGAGATAAAATCGCATCCATATTGCCGTCGATAGGCCTGGCACATCATGATGCCTGCGATCTTGGCGATCGAATACCACTGGTTTGTGGGCTCCAGCGGCCCGCCGAGCAGGGCACTCTCGGGGACCGGCTGCGGCGCCAGCTTCGGATAGATGCATGACGAGCCCAGGAACAGGAGTTTGCCGACACCCGCTTCATGGGCAGCGTGAATGAGGTTGGTCTGAATCGTGAGATTGTTCCAAATGAATTCGGCGGGCCGTGAGTTGTTGGCATGAATGCCGCCGACCAGGGCTGCCGCAATCACCATCGCCTCGGGCTTCGCGTGCTGCAGCCAGCCGGATACCGCTGCTTGATCGACGAGGTCCAGGCTCTCGCGGTCGGCAGTGAGGATTTCACAGCCTTCCGTCCCAAGCCGCCTGACCACCGCGCTGCCAACCATGCCGCGGTGTCCCGCCACCCAGATTCGCTTTCCTTCCAACGGAAAGAGCACGTCCGTCATTGGTGGCGGTCCTTTCTTCCCTGTTCAAAGCGCATGGTCTCGAGGTCCGATTCGACCATCTCGGATATTATTTCGCTAAAGCTCCGCTTGGCCTCCCAACCAAGTTTCTCTTTGGCCTTGGTGGGGTCGCCGATCAGCAGATCGACCTCCGTGGGCCGGAAATAGCGGGGGTCGATTTCCACCCGAAGGGTGCCATCGGCGCTATCGTACCCTTTTTCGGCCGCGCCACTGCCGCGCCACTCCATACTGACCCCAGTCTCGGCGAATGCCGTATCGACCAAGCTGCGAACCGTATGGGCCTCGCCGGTGGCAAGCACATAGTCGTCCGGCACATCCTGTTGCACGATGCGCCACATTCCTTCGACGAAATCGCGGGCGTGCCCCCAATCGCGCCGTGCATCGAGGTTGCCAAGATAGAGCCGCTCCAGCAGCCCGAGTTTGATCGCGGCAACCGCGCGGGTGATCTTTCGGGTGACGAATGTTTCGCCGCGAATCGGGCTTTCGTGATTGAAAAGAATGCCGTTGGAGGCATGGATGTTATAGGCCTCTCGATAGTTGACCGTGATCCAATAGGCATAGAGCTTGGCGACCCCGTAAGGACTCCGTGGGTAGAACGGCGTGGTCTCGCGCTGCGGCGTTTCCTGGGCCAGACCATAGAGTTCGGAGGTCGAGGCCTGATAGAACCGGGCCGTGTCCTCCATTCCCAGAATCCGGATTGCTTCAAGAAGCCGGAGAGGCCCCAAGGCATCGGCGTTGGCGGTATATTCGGCGGTATCGAAACTGACTTGGACATGGGATTGGGCCGCGAGATTATAAATCTCGTCGGGCTGAACTTCCTGAACGATGCGGATCAGGTTGGTTGCATCGGTCATATCGCCGTAATGCATTTCAAAGCGAACGTTGGCCTCGTGCGGGTCCTGGTAGAGATGGTCGACCCGGGCCGTGTTGAAGGACGAAGACCGGCGCTTTATACCATGCACTTCATAATCCTTCGAGAGAAGGAGTTCAGACAGGTACGCACCGTCCTGGCCCGTGACCCCCGTTATCAATGCTCGTTTCACGCGACTCCTCCAATCAAATTAGACCAATGTCCCGGCGCCCCCCCAGCGCTTCATTTGCAGCCTACGTCGTCAGAGGTTTTCGGACAATTTAGCGTTAACAGAGAGGTTGGCTCCTTATTTTGATGTTAAACGGCCACCGCTTGGCGGTGCAAACGCCTTCTGCTTTCCATCGAGGCTCGTTTGATTTTATCACGTTCGGTCAGGAAGGCCCGTCCACGCCCCGGGTAGGCATTTTCAGGCGTCGGGTTGTAGTTGCTTTCATGCCCCCGACGGGGGCTTCACCTCCGCGTCCAAGGAGGCAATTCCTCTCTCACGAGGGTCGCTCGTGCCCGAGCATGCGCCCAGGCGCGGGTTTCAAGGATTTTTCCAGAAGGCGGCGGCGTTCTCTCACCGGAATCCGTTAATAACGGATTTGGACGCTCGTCGACATGGCCGTGACTAACAATGCCATGCCGATGCCGTTGCTCTTTTTATTCCGGTTATAGGTCGTCATCTGCAGGCCCAGCACGCGCCACCCGGCACCGGTTTTGACCAGAATGGGAAAGCCGGACTCGGCCTTCACCGCACTGCAGCTGTGCATCAGCGCCGAACCGTTGAAGAACGCCACCGCCCGGCACCGCGCGGTGGTCAGCGCATGG
>JAPULJ010000754.1 GCA_027295145.1 Alphaproteobacteria bacterium
GAGCAACGCAACAAAATCCGAGCCAACCATTCGGTGACCCATCTGGCGCACGAAGCGCTACGCCGCCGCCTCGGCGATCATGTGACCCAGAAAGGTTCCCTCGTCGGACCCGATCGCATGCGTTTTGATTTCAGTCATCCAAAGCCGCTGACCGAAGCCGAGATCGCCGATGTTGAGATGGATGTCAATGCCGGTATTCGCGGAAATTCCGAAGTCGTGACAAGGCTCATGGAACCCGAGGCAGCGATCGAGGCCGGCGCGTTGGCCCTCTTCGGTGAAAAATACGGAGAGGAAGTCCGCGTGCTTTCTATGGGTGATGATCCCGTAAAAGATTTCTATTCGACCGAGTTGTGCGGCGGCACCCATGTGCGTCGCACGGGCGATATCGGTCTATTCAAGATCGTCGGCGAAAGCTCCGTCGCGGCTGGCATACGGCGAATTGAAGTAGTGACCGGCGCGGCGGCGGAAACCTTTCTACGTGAAGCCGACACGCTCGTTATGGCTACCGCTACGGCGCTGAAGGTCGGCCGCGGTGAAATTGCGGGGCGGCTGGCCACGGTCATCGACGACCGCCGAAGATTGGAGCGCGAACTGGCCGACGCCAAACGCGCGCTGGCGGCTGGCGGCGGCGGCTCGGAACCTGAAATCAAGAGCGTCAATGGCGTCAGTTTCACCGCCCGCAATCTCGAGGGTGTTCCGGCCAAGGAATTGAAACCTCTCGTCGATGACCTAAAGCGAATGTTGGGTTCGGGCGTCGCCGTGGCGGCCTCCGCAAACGAAGGCAAGGCCTCCCTCGTTGTCGGCGTGACCGATGATCTGGTGGGAAAGCTCAGCGCCATCGACCTTGTTCGGATCGGCGCGGAGGCGCTCGGCGGCAAAGGCGGAGGGGGGCGGCCGGACATGGCCCAGGCCGGCGGGCCCGACGGCGCCAAGGCGGGCGATGCCTTGGCGGCGATCGAAGCGGCGATTGCCGAAATGGCAGACGCGGCCTGACCAGACGTCTTGGAAACGTCTTGACCTGCGATTTCGGCTCGTCGGTCACTTTGCTGACTGTGGGTGAGAAGCTCAAGCCGTGAGATCCGGCACGCCCTTGGGGGCTTGAACATGACGAGGGTATCACTAAAGTCTCTAGCATCCCCATGCGTGATGGCGCCGTTTCACAGACCGAGCGTCGCGTCCGACCCTCCCGCAATTTCACCATCAAAGGCCAGACAAACAGCATGAAATTTTCAGGAACAGATACCTATATCGCCACCGAGGACCTGATGGTGGCGGTCAATGCGTCGATCGCGCTCGAACGCCCGTTGCTGATCAAGGGCGAACCTGGAACCGGCAAGACCATCCTTGCCCACGAAATCGCCCGGGCGCTGAACAAACCCTTGTTCGAATGGCACATCAAGTCGACGACCAAGGCCCAGCATGGGCTTTACGAGTACGATGCGGTAAAGCGCCTTCGCGATTCCCAACTGGGCGACGAGAGGGTCCACGATATCGCGAACTACATCGTGCGGGGAAAGCTATGGGAGGCTTTCGCGATGGACGAAAAACCGGTGTTGCTGATCGACGAGATCGACAAGGCCGATATCGAGTTTCCCAACGATTTGCTGCTTGAGCTCGATCGCATGGAATTTTACGTCTACGAGACGCAAGAGACCGTCAAGGCTAGACAGCGGCCGATCGTCATCATCACTTCGAATAACGAAAAGGAACTGCCCGACGCATTTCTAAGGCGTTGTTTCTTTCACTATATTCGTTTTCCTGAGCGCGAAACGATGGAACAGATCGTCGAGGTGCATCATCCAGGCCTCAAAAAATCGCTGCTCCGCGAAGCGCTCAACGCCTTCTTCAAAATTCGCGATGTGCCTGGGCTCAAGAAAAAACCATCGACGTCGGAGCTGATCGACTGGATCAAGCTTCTGGTCGTCGAGGATATCCCACCCGAGGCGTTGAGATCGGGCGACATGAAAACCATCATCCCGCCGCTCCATGGGGCGCTGCTGAAGAACGAGCAGGACGTCCACGCCTTCGAGCGATTGGTGTTCATGGCCAAGCGCAGTCAGAACTAGGGGCGAAGCCATGTTCGCCGATTTCTTCCTCGAATTGCGTAAGGCCCGAGTGCCCGTCTCGCTCAAGGAATATTTGACACTGCTCGAGGCGATGAAGTGCGGCGTCGCCGACTATTCGATCGATAACTTTTACTATCTTTCGCGTGCGACCTTGGTGAAGGACGAGCGCAATATAGATAAGTTCGACCAGGTCTTCGGCCATGTCTTCAAGGGATTGGAATATCTCTCGGACATCTTCGGAACGGCGGATATTCCCGAGGATTGGCTTAGGGCCCTTGCCGAAAAGATGTTGAGCGAGGAGGAAAAGGCGGAAATCGAGGCTCTCGGCGGCTGGGAAAAATTGATGGAGACGCTGAAGAAGCGGCTCGCGGAACAGAAAGCTCGCCATGAAGGCGGCAGCAAGTGGATCGGCACCGCCGGCACTTCGCCCTTCGGGGCTTACGGCTACAACCCCGAAGGCATCAGGATCGGGCAGGAAGAGGGCCGCGAAGGAAGGGCGGTCAAAGTCTGGGACAAGCGCGAGTACAAGAACCTCGACGATTCGGTCGAGCTTGGCACCCGCAATATCAAGGTGGCGCTGCGCCGTCTTCGCCGATTCGCCCGCGAGGGGGCGGCGACAGAGCTCGATTTGCCCGACACTATCTCCAGCACCGCCAAGCAAGGCTATCTCGATATCAAAATGGTGCCGGAGCGGCACAATGCGGTGAAGGTGTTGTTGTTCCTCGATGCCGGGGGCTCGATGGACCCGCATATTCGCGTTTGCGAAGAGTTGTTCTCGGCGGCGCGGACCGAGTTCAAGCATCTCGAATATTTCTACTTCCACAATTGCGTATACGAGGCCGTATGGCGCGACAATTACCGGCGTCATGCCGAGCGCATCGATACCTACCA
>JAPULJ010000755.1 GCA_027295145.1 Alphaproteobacteria bacterium
ATCCACATCCGCGGCCAAATCGGTCGCCGAGTCCATGGGCAAGATCAAGAAAGACGGTCCCGATACCATTATTTTCGAACTCACCGGCGGCAACGCCGATTTTCCCTTCCTGCTCAGCGACTACCACATAACGATCGGCCCCGCGGACAAAGAGGGAAACATCGATTGGCAGTCCGGCGACGGCACCGGCCCCTACAGCATCAAGGATTTCGAGCCGGGCGTGAGCGCCCACCTGATTCGTCACCCGGACTACTTCAAGGAAGACGAGGGTAACTTCGACGAGGTCAAGGTAATTGCGATCAACGACGCCGCCGCGCGCATGAACGCGATGGCCACCGGACAGGTCGACGCGATAGCACGATGCGATCTGAAGACCGCCCGCCTGCTGGGCAAGAAACCCGGCGTCGACATTATCCAAACAGCCGGCACCAAGCACTACACCTACCCGATGGATGTGCGGTTGGCGCCGTTCGACGACAACAACGTGCGCATGGCGTTGAAGCTCGGCATCGATCGCGAAGGATTCGTCAAGACCGTGTTGCGCGGCTACGGCTCGCTCGGAAACGACCATCCGATCTCTACGTCGCAGAACTACCATGCCTCGGACCTGCCGCAACGCCAGTACGATCCGGATAAGGCCAGCTGGCACCTCAAGCAGGCGGGCCTCAGCAGTCTCGATGTGGAGATGTCCGCCTCCGATGCGGCATTTGCGGGCGCGGTCGATGCGACCCAGCTCTACGTCGAGTCCCTAAAGCCGGCCGGAATCAACCTGACCGTCAAACGCGCCTCGCCCGACGGGTACTGGGATAACACCTGGATGAAGGTGCCGTGGAGCGCCAGCTACTGGTCTGGACGTCCCACCGCCGATTGGATGTTCACGATCGGCTGGGCAGCGGGTGGCAACTGGACCGAAACCTTCTGGAACAATGCGCGTTTCGAAGAGTTGCTGGTCGCCGGCCGCGCTGAACTCGACGAGGCCAAGCGCGGCGCCATATACCAGGAAATGCAGAGCATTTGCCGCGACGAAGGTGGCGCCGTAATTCCCTGCTTCGCCAACAACGTCGACGCGGCATCCGACAAACTGGGCAGACCCGATAAAATCGCCGGTAACTTCCAGTTGGATGGAGGACGCAGCATGGCTCGCTGGTGGTTCCTCTAAGTCCGGCAGCGTATTAGATCCGGTCTGAAGTACTGACAAGGTGGTCAGGTTGTGACAAACCTGACCACCATTTTTTGATTATTCCCGCCCACTGGACCTTATCGCTATGAATAACACACTGCTCGCCATCGTCGTTCAGCGCCTCGCAATGGGTGTTTTTATCCTGTTCGGGGTATCCGTCGTGATCACGATTGGCGTTGAGTTTTTGTCCGGGGATGTCTGCTCCGCCATACTCGGTCAGGCTGCGGAGGCATCCACAGTCGCTGCCTGTCAGGCGCAGCTTGGCCTCGACCAGCCCATACACATTCGCTATGCGAACTGGTTGTACAACGTCGTGCAGGGTGATTTCGGTACGTCGCTGGCAAACAAGCGCGAAGTTGGGGAACAGATCGGCAAGCGGCTGGGCAATACACTCTACCTGGCGGCCACAACCGCCATGTTCGCGGTACCGATCGGGATCCTTCTCGGTGTTATCGCGGCGCTCTACCGCAACAGCTTTATCGACCATCTTATTTCTACAAGTACGCTGTCGACCATTTCATCACCGGAATTTTTCCTGGCCTACGTTCTGATGGCGATTTTCGCGGTCAATCTCAACTGGCTGCCGGCGATTTCCAATGTCGATAGTTCCATGGGATTTTGGGCCCGGCTGGAAGTATCGGCATTGCCGGTCATCACACTGATGTTGGTGACGATCGCACATATGATGCGCATGACGAGGGCATCGATCGTCAGCCTGCTCGCCAGTCCGTATATCGAGATGGCCAAACTCAAAGGATTGAAACCCGGCCGGATTATCATCAAGCACGCCTTGCCCAATGCCTGGTCGCCGATCATTCAGGTCGTGGTGCTCAACCTCGCCTACATGATCGTCGGTGTCGTCGTGATCGAAGTTGTATTCGTGTACCCTGGGCTGGGAGCGCTTATTGTCGATGCGGTATTGAACCGGGATCTGCCGCTCATCCAGGGCACGGCGATGGTGTTTGCCGCGGTATACGTCCTGTTGTTTTTGCTGGCGGACATTTTGTCGATACTGGCCAACCCACGCTTACGGCATAGGAGGTAACCCGGCATGTTTATCTCTGCCGTTTGGAACGACCTCAACACAAGCGCGCGCATTGGCCTATTTATCGTCCTGTTTTTTGCATTTTGCGCCGTGTTCGCGCCGTGGTTGGCGCCCTACGGCGAAAGTCAAATTGTCGGCGATGTGTGGGACCCGATCGGCGGCGAGTTTATTTTCGGCACCGACCAGATCGGGCGCGATCTTTTGTCACGCATGATATTCGGCGCCCGCAATACAATGGCATTGGCGCTGGTTTCAACCGCGGTTTCCTTTATCGCGGGCGCCGTGCTCGGGTTTGTCGCCGCCACCATGGGCGGCCTCGTCGATCAGGTTTTGAGCCGAATAGTGGACGTGGTAATTTCGATTCCGACACTGATCGCATCCTTGATTCTCCTATCTACCTTCGGAACCACGACACCCACGCTGGTGTTGGTCATTGGCATTATTTACGCCATGCCGGTGTTCCGAATCTCGCGTGCGGTGGCGATGGATATTGAAGTGATGGACTATGTCGAAGCGGCCCGGCTTCGCGGCGAGGGTTTGTGGTGGATTATGGCCAGG
>JAPULJ010000756.1 GCA_027295145.1 Alphaproteobacteria bacterium
ACATGCGCTCGGGCTCCCGATCGACTCGCTTGATCGCGAAGTGCTGCCATCAGGTGTCATGATGATCCCAATCCCACGGGCGGGACGGTTACGGCAAGTCCGCGGCCTAGAGTATGCCCGGAGCATACCCGGTATAGAGGATCTGACAATCACCATTCCCCCGGGACAAGAAGTCATTCCCCTTCCCGAAGGAAGCAAGTATTTGGGCTTCATCTTTGCTCGGGGGAGAACGCCACAGAATGTCGAAGACGCGCTGCGCGACGCTCATAGCCGGCTCGAGTTCATGATTGAAGCATGAGCTTTGATCGCACGACACTCAAGCGGACAGCGGGGCCTGCTTCACCGATGCCAATCTGGCCCAGCTCGATTTGAGGAATGCCGACCTGAGGGGCACCAGCCATTCTTTCTTAGGGTGGGACCGCGACCCGCACGATCCTCGTCGCCTCCCGATAAAAAGGGAAGCACACTGTGTCCTCGCTGCTCAGGCGGCGGGCATTGTCTAGTCCGCTTCTTCCGCCTTCGGGCACTGCGCTAATCTAGCGACCCGGTATCGCCGCGCCGCATGCCAAGTCTTCGTCCCGATATGCCGACTGCCAGTTGTTCGCGGCTTGGAGTTGCGGGCACTGAAGAAACTGTATCCCGCTGAGATCGGCCTCGTTGAGGTTGGCGCCGTTCAATATTGCTTTGAAAAGGTTGGCGCCCTCAAGATGCGCACGCGTGAGATTGGCACTGCTGAGATTTGCGCCGCGAAGATCGGCGCCCTTAAGGTCGGCGCCGGAAAGATCAGCCCCCTGGAGGTCCAGGCCGCGAAGCGCGCCGCCAGAAAGGTCCACGCTTGCCCCGGATTGTTCCGCCCGCCAAGCGTTCCATGCCTGGGGTCCCTGCTTCAGTAATTCCACCTGTTCGTTATTCGCCATCTTCCGGCTCCGTGATCAAGTCAAGAGGTAGCCGCGTATGGGCATCGCGGATCGTGTGGATGATTTGCTCCGTGGTCAGCCCTTCAACATCCCGAAGATCGGCGCCCGACAAATCGGTGCGGTAAAATTTTGCCACTCGCAGATAAGCGCCGCGAAGATCGGCGCCGTTGAATGACGTGTGCCTTAATATTGCGCCACCCATTCGGGCATCCCGCAGGTCCGCACCATGTAGACGGGTATCCACGAACGACGCGCCACGCAGGTTCGCCCGGCGTAAATCCGCACCGCTTAAATCCGCCGAATCGAGAATCACGCCACTCATATCGGCGTCGCGAAAATTCGCGTTGCGGAAGTCGGAGTTCGCCATTATGGCAAACTCGATGTCAGCCTCGACCATGCAAACGCCCTCGCAATCTGCATCGGTCAGATTGACCCCGTTGAGCCGCCCGCGGGTCAAGTCGGCAGCGGCCAAGCGACCGCGTTGAATTGTAGCTCCGATCAGGATCGCGCGCCTGAGATCGGCGCCCGCGAAGTCCGCATTGGCGAGCTCCGCTCGCTGCAGGCGGATGTGCCACAGCTTCATACCAGCAAACGATATTCCCGCCAGATCGGTCGAATCCAGATTGGCCCGTTGGCCCGATCGTTGCTCGGATTTCACGTAGAGTTCATGTGCTGCGAGAACCCGCGCAAGCCTCTCCGGTGAGATCGATTGCAACTGGCGATCAACGGTAAAATCGATGCTCCCCGCGAACGGTGAGCGCGGCAGGGCGGGGTCGGCCATGAGAGTAATCATAACAGGTGTTCATCGTCAGACGCACGTGACGGATCGCACCGGGACGACAATGCAGGCAGGCGGCCGCTAGCGGATCTAATCGGGGAATGTCTCGGTCAGCTCTTCCAACCGGGCTTTCGCATCTCGTAATATAGCCTCGCCGTCGCCGACGAGGAGGGTGTCGAAGTCAAGCTCCAGGAACGTGCGCACGCTGCTGCGAAGGAGGGCCGGGTCATCTATCACGCGTTCAGGCAGAAGCCCGCACTGGCCCGGCGGGTTGCCGGTGACTGCGTCGCCGACGATCAAGATCCCTCGCTCGCGCCAAAACAGCGCCACTTCGCCGGGTGACTTTCCGGCCGCACCGATCACCTCCAACGGCCCAATCCGGTCTCCGACGGCCAGCGCGTCGTCGATTTCGGTATCCTGGCTGCGGGCATGGTCGGCATCGTCCGCGTGAATAGCCGTCCGCGCACCCGTGCTCGCCCGCACCCGGTTGGCCGCTCGCGAGTGATTGCGGTTGGTCAGAATGATCCGAGTGGCCCCTTCACGGGAGATGGCGTTGAAGTCATCCTCGGTCGGCTCGACAGGATCAACGCAGATGTTGCCGCCGGGATCGCGAATAAGATGGCCGTTGAAGTCATATCCGTGAGGTTCTGAAAACCACGACCACATCAGGATACCGTCGACGATCTCCCGCATGCCACACTCCATTGCTCATTTTCAGCTGGGCGAACGCTACCGCATTCCAGACATTGCCGGAAGGGTCCGCTCGTAAGGGATAATCGTACTATCATCAGTTCCGGCACGTGAACCCGGAATGAGCCAGGGCCGTTGAAATGGCTGGAAAGAACGAAGTTGTCTTTGCGGCGACGGGCGGTGACTGTCTTGGGACGTGAGCAGGGGAAGGTCAAATCAAAGCTATGATCGCTGATTGGAGATCTCCTCAACCGGCACGGGCGAAAGCTTGTCTTCAGCCTTTGCATGCGCCCACCGATGGCAGGTCGGACAAAGCACAGCGAGATCGTCTGGACGACTTTTTCGTTCTCCGACGGCCAATGGGCGCAAATGATGTGCGTCAAACATGGCGTCTTTGTCGTCGGCAAATCCACAAGCCTCACAAACTATCACGCCTCCATGTTGAGATCTGTTTAGCACCATTACATGGCGGCGCAGTACGGGATCCCGTTCGGCTTTAAGTGACAGCATCCAGAGACGCTTGCCTTCTTTTGATGAGCTGGTCAGAGTCGGATAATGCGTGCCAAACATCTGAACTTTGCCGGGATCGTGGAAACCGGGGGGCAATTTCACTTCCCAGCGGCGTGTTATTTGTCTATCTTTTAGTGCTTCCCAAAGTCTGTGTATTTGCTCTTCGTCGCGGATCACGCTGTCGTACGCGTTCGCCAATATCCTGCGATCCGGAAATCCCAAATCCTCGACCAGCCGAGGTTCACCGTCGACCGAGTAGACTTCGGAAACAACAATAGCCACGGGCCATTGAGATAACCGCAAGCGCAATTCGTCGTCTCGAACAAATGCGATTGTCTCGCCAAAAACGCCTGTCGCTCTGACAAGCTCCACCACTCGTCCGTCCAACTCATCGGGAACCTGCTCGCCACCGCCAATGGTGATGAAATAGGGTCGCTCCATGGCACGTTCTGCAGTTCGGCGCGCCTGAGAGAAATGCCCTTTGTCCTTCTTCGCCGGATCACCACGCGATCCGAAACACATCACGCTCTCCCGCGATCTTCCCCAGACAGCTTTGACCCCCATAAGCAGGTTTGGTGTTTCGACTACCCCGCTAAATGGGACTAAATGTTGCAAGCCAATTCTCCTTCCTTAGGGGAAATCTATTTGCGCCAAAAATTCGATGTCGGACGTGGCTACAACTGCAGGTTCGCTGCTCGTCTCCTGATGCCGCTCGTCATTATTGCGCCAGGTTGGTCACTTCTTCGATAAGCGCCGTGTCCGCCTCTTC
>JAPULJ010000757.1 GCA_027295145.1 Alphaproteobacteria bacterium
TAACCCGCCGAGTAACCGGCGATCCACTCGGCTTCGGCAGGGTTTTTTGGTGGGACACTCGGTCCCGGAATGTTACGGAAAGCTATGGAACTTGAAATTGTCCCACCGCGCGCTAAGTCATTGATAGGCGTGAATTGAAGGGCTCCGGCTCCGGCCTCCAGCCCCTTGCCTGTTGCCATCGCGCCGGCCTCGCGGCTTAAGGGCATGTTTACGAAGTTCTGGCATTGGCAAAACGGCTTTGCTATAACCCGCCGCCATCTTGTGGCGGCAATGGCCGAGGGCGGTATGTGAAATTCTGGGCATAGATTTTGAAACCTTGTTCCCCGGTAGCTCAGTTGGTAGAGCGGGTGGCTGTTAACCACCATGTCGCTGGTTCGAGTCCGGCCCGGGGAGCCATCTCGATCAGGGGGTCACGCCGGCGCGGCCTGATCCCTTGTTTTATCGAGTCACCACGAAGTCACCGACGCAAGCGGTTTCGTGCCTGTTTCGGGGGTGTCAGGCCGGTTGGATCATTCCAAGAAAAGGCCCCGCTCGCAGACCGGCCGGGGGCGGGTGCCCCCCAGGCCTTGCCAGCGCGCTCGCGCAATCTGGCTCTTTGATTCCAGCGATTTGACACGGTTCACGCCCACCCTATCCGCATATCGAACCCATATGAGCGTCGAGGTCACCATCGGCGGCGGGTTAGCCATTCCTGACACCCTTTAGTCGTTCCGGCGCCCGCCCTCGCTAACCCGGAATATCGATCGGTTGCACCGCCTTGCCGAATTTTTTTTCCAGGGCCTCGATCAGGCGGGGGATGCCGCCGGCGTTCAAATTCGACTGGAAGTCGGCGCGCTGCGTGACCAACAGGCTGACGCCCTGGGTCAGCGCGTCGATGATCTTAAAACCGAAGAAGCTGTTTGGTCGGCGCCGGATCCGGAAGGCGACCTTTAAGGGTTCCGAGCCTTTCTCGAGTTCGAAGCGGATCGAGATCAGCGTGTCCTTGCCGTAGGCGCGGATTTTTTCGACCTCGTATTCGCCGGTCCAGTTCTTGCCCGCGGAAAAATTGTAGCTGGACAGGAACAGCTCTTTGTAGAGGGCGTAAAAACGCGCCCATTCGTCGGGCGTCGCGGAGTCGTAGTGTCTGCCGAGAACGTATTTGGCCATCGGCTTGAAGTCGACCACTTCGCCCAGCAGGCCCCGGAATTTCTCGATCCGCTTGGCCATCGGCATGTCCTTGAGGCCCAGCACGTGGTTGGCGTTGCTGGCGAGTTCCTGGATCATCTTGCGGCCCCGGATCAGGGCCTCGGCGGCCGCTTGCTGATCGTTCTTGCCGTTCCCCGCCTGCTGCTGGAAGGGCGATGTCCCGTCCAATTCGTGCGCGCGCAACAGCTTTGCGCGGTTACGCGCCAGGATCGTGAACGCGCCGGTGTCGCCGTAGCGGTCCAGATAGGATTCGAAATCGCTCGCATTCCGGCTGTCCTGGATCGACTGCCAGTAGGCGATATCCTCTTGCGTGTTATCAATGTCGACGGGCGTGACGGCGACGGTTCCTCCGGAGCCCGGCACGAAATAGAAATCGCCGGTCAGCGACGACGATTCCCACGGCGTCTGCGCATCCTTGGTCTGATGCTGGACCGACACCCGGACCAGTTTGAACATCTGCTCGACCTGCAGGCCGGGCTTGCGCATGGCGACGGCGAGGGCGGCGGAATATGGACTGTTTGCTCCGGAACCATCGGCGGCCACATCGCCGGGAGCGGTGGCATAGGCGATCAAGATGCCGCTGGCCGCCTGCATCCTCGCCAATCCACGCGCCGCCGAACGGAACCCGCGCTTGTAAGGATTACTCCGGCAGGCATCGAGGATCACGATATTGAGCCGGTTTCCAGCGAACTCCATGTTGGAGAGGACGGCGTTGGCCGACAGCGATTCAATATCCACGTCCTTTTCACGGCTGATTTCGGCCTTCAACGGGATCAGATAGTTTTCGCCGCCGACCTGGACGCCGTGACCCGCATAGTAAAACAGTCCGATGGTATCTTTTCCCGCGGCCTCCAGGCGGTCGCCGAAATCGCTCACCGCCCGCTTCATGGTCTTTTGATCGGCGTCAATGTGAGCAATGACCACGAAGCCCAAACCGCGCAGAGTTTGGGCGATCAATCTGGCATCATTGGGCGGGTTGGACAAGAACCCGATCTTCGCATACCCGCCATTGCCGATGACCAGGGCGATGCGTTGCTCGGCCATGGCCGCCCCGGAGAACGCCAAGGCCATCAATGCGACGAACGCGACACATCCGGCGACAATTCTCAACATCGCTTAATGGTCCTTCGGGTTGCAACGGAAGCTTACAATATTCATTGAAACTCTACCAGTGTTTGGCCATTCGAAGTATCCGCCACCTCGGGTCTTCTCGGCCTAGGAGTCATGCCCCAGCCCTGTCATAACACCCCCGCCGCCGCGCCGGATCACGCCCGCCCATTCAGAGCTATAGTGATGTCGGAAATCATGATCGCCGACATTCTTGTTGGCGTGACCGTCAAGCGGCCTCATCGCGAATACACGCGCGACTATACAGCGCCATCCCGCCTTCTCAGACTCTCGGATACCGCTCCCATCCTCTACGCAGGCAAGGTCCTATATCTGCCTCGTTGAAGCGGCGCGGTCGCGGCTACGTTCGGCCGGATAGCAAAGTGGTAATGCACGGGACTGCAAATCCCGCAACGCCGGTTCGATTCCGGCTCCAGCCCCTTGCCTTTTGCCATCGCGCCGGCCTCGCGGCTTAAGGGCATGTTTACGAAGTTCTGGCATTGGCAAAAGGGCTTTGCTATAACCCGCCGCCATCTCGTGGCGGCAATGGCCGAGGGCGGTATGTGAAATTCTGGGCATAGATTTTGAAACCTTGTTCCCCGGTAGCTCAGTTGGTAGAGCGGGTGGCTGTTAACCACCATGTCGCTGGTTCGAGTCCGGCCC
>JAPULJ010000758.1 GCA_027295145.1 Alphaproteobacteria bacterium
ATGGCGATGGATTTCTTACCCGCGCCCAGCGCCGCGCCCGAGAAGCTGTCGAACACCGATACAGTCTCGATCAGCTTCTTGTCGGCGTTGCGCGCGGCGCGCACCACATCGCCGGCGCGGGTTGCCTCGTCGACGACGAAGGCGAAATCACGCTTCACCGCCTGCAGGGGCGAGAGCTCGAGGGGCGGCTTGGCGCGGCCCGATTTGGCCTTGGGCGCGGGGATGGCGTCGAGAAAGATCTCGCAGCCGACCAGCGGGCCGGCGACGTCGAGCGCCTTGAGCACGCGCGGGTGAAGCTCGCCGAAATGAGCCAGCACCGTGGGCCCGAGGCGGATCGAGCCGGAGCGGCCGGGATGATACCAGGGCGGCGCGTCGCGGGTGACCTGCAGGTTGGCCGTCGGCGCGCCACCAGCGCCGAGCGCGCCCAGCGCATCGGCTTTGGCGTCCATCGCATCGACGGGCCGCTCGTTGTGGGACCAGTGGCGCGGGCCTGTACTGCCACTGCGTATGCCGGTAGCAACCTGGTCCTGGCCGGTTGGTGAGCGATCGCGGTATTGCGGGCCAAGCTCGAAGAGCGCCGCGTCGGCCATCCCGCGCGCCTCGTTCTTCGCCGCCGCCGCAATCAAGTTGGGCAGGATCGAGGGCCGCATCTCGTCAAGCTCGGGGCTGATCGGGTTGGCCAGCTTGAGCGATCCGTCGCCGCCGAACAGCCGGGCCGTTCGCCCATCGAGGAACGAATATGTGACCGCCTCGAGCAAGCCTCGAGCGGCAAGAGACCGGCGGACTTGGCGAACCCGGCGCTGTTGTGGCGTGATCGCGGCGTTGGGCAGCGCCGTTTCGATGCGCATCGGCACCGCCTCGATCCGCTCGTAGCCGTAGACCCGCAGGACATCTTCGACCAGATCGGCCTCGCCCTCGACATCCATCCGCCAGGAGGGAACCTGGCAGCTGAAGGCCTCGCCATCGCGCCGGACTTCGTATCCGAGCGCCTCCAGAATTCGCGCGATTTCCTTGTCGGGCACAGCGACGCCCCCGAGGTTACGCAAGCGCTCGGGCCGCAGCGAGACCGAATGGCGCCATTCGGGCGTCTTCCCCGCGACGACGACTTCGCTCGTCTCACCGCCGCATAGATCGAGGATCAGCCGACCGGCAACCTCCACCCCCCATAGCGCAGATTCGGGATCGACACCGCGCTCGAAGCGGTAGCGGGCGTCCGATTCGATACCCAGGCGACGGCCGGTTGCGGCGGTGCGGACGGGGTCGAACAGCGCACATTCGAGAAAAACTTGCGTTGTCGCTTCAGTGCACCCGGTCTCTTCGCCGCCCATGACGCCGCCAAGACCCTGCACCGATTTCGCATCGGCGATGACCGTTATTTGCTCGTCGAGCACGTAGCTCTTGCCGTCGAGAGCGGCAATGCTATCGCTTTTACCGGCCATGCGAATGGTAAGCGCACCCGATCTACCGCAATCGAGCAGGCCGGCATCGAAGACATGGAGCGGACGGCCGAGATCGTATGTAACGAAATTAGTGATATCGACCAGCGCCGAGATCGGCCGCAGCCCAATCGCCGTCAGCCGGTTCTGCATCCATTTGGGGCTGGGGCCGTTCTTGAGCCCGCGGAAGTGCCGGCCGGCGACCATAGGACAGGCGTCGGCTTTGTCTTCCGGCAAGTCGATAGCCCATGCGATGGGGCTCTTGTATGCGCCCTTCACCTTGGGCACATCGATGGCGATGAGCTTGCCGACTTGGCCAGCGTCAAGATCGCGGGCGATCCCATGGACGCCGAGACAGTCCTGACGGTTCGGTGTGATGGCAATCTCGATCATCGGATCGTCGAGCCTGACAAGCTCGGCGTAGGGCATGCCAACCGGCGCATCGTCGGCCAGCTCGATGATGCCCTCGTGTTCGTCCGAAATTCCCATCTCGGCCTCGGAACACAGCATACCGTTCGATTCGACGCCGCGGATTTTTGTTTTCTTCAGAACCCCGCCATGGATATCGCCGGGGATCACCACGCCAGCCGGAGCAAATACCCCCTTCATGCCGGTACGCGCGTTGGGCGCGCCGCAGACGACTTGAATTTTCTCGCGCCCGTTGTCGACGATGCAGACCTGCAGCCGATCGGCGTCGGGATGCTGTTTGGCCTCGACGACGTAACCGACGACGAAGCCGGCGAGGTTGGCAGCACTGTCCGTGACCTCCTCGACCTCGAGCCCGAGCATGGTCAAACGATCGGTGATCTCGCCCAGTGTCGCCGTCGTCTCGAGATGCTGTTTCAGCCAGTCGAGGGTGAACTTCATCGCTTCGCTCCCGCGCGAATAACCAGGTTCGCGGCCCCGCGCCGGCCGCTTATTTCACAGATGACCGGGGCCGGGCAAGCCGCATGGCGGCAAGAAGTCCAGCGCCCATCATATCGCATATACCCCGCCGGCGCCGGTCACCAGCCGACGCAGCGCAATATGGGCCGCGCTCGGCGTCGCCGCCTTGCCGATCGTCCGTCGCTTGGCATCGTTCAGCCGTTCGAGCATCGCGCGGTGGCGGTTCGCCCGCTGGATGCGGATATCGTAAGGACAGTCGAGCAGAAAA
>JAPULJ010000759.1 GCA_027295145.1 Alphaproteobacteria bacterium
CGGCGCGACCACCGGCGAGATCGAAGAGGAGGCGCTGTTCTATCTGCGCGCCCGCGGCATTCCCGAGGAGCAGGCACGCGGCATGCTGGTCGAGGCCTTCCTGCGCGAGGTCATCGACGGCATCGCCTTGACGGGCCTGCGTGAGCCTTTGGCCGACAGGATTGTGCACTGGATGGACTCTCGAAATCAAACGGCGGGGACGGAACAATGAACGTGCCCGCCAAGTTAACCGAAATCCGGCAAAACTATCGCTACGATGTCGAAGCCGTGCGCGCCGATTTCCCGATCCTCTCGCGCACGATCTACGGCAAGAAACTGGTCTATCTCGACAACGGCGCCAGCGCGCAGAAACCGCGCGCCGTGATCGGGGCTGTGCGCCGTTGCTACGAGGAGGAATATTCCAACGTCCATCGCGGCGCGCACTACTTAAGCGGCCTCGCTACCGACAATTACGAGGCGGCACGGGGAAAGATCGCCAAATTCATCAATGCCGGCAGCGAAGACGAAATCATCTTCACCCACAATGCTACCGAAGCGATCAATCTGGTGGCGGCGAGCTATGGCCGCACCTTCCTTGGCGAGGGCGACGAGATCATCATCTCCGAGATGGAGCACCACGCCAACATCGTCCCCTGGCAATTGCTGGCAGATGAAAAGGGCGTGGTGGTACGCATCACACCCATCGCCGACGACGGAATCTTCCTGATCGACGAATTTGAAAAACTCTTAAATTCAAAGACTAAACTTGTGGCGTTAACACATTGCTCGAACGTTCTAGGAACAATCACGCCAGTCAAGGATATCACCCGGCTGGCCCATGCCAACGGCACGCCGGTGCTGATCGACGGCGCGCAAGGAGTTGTCCATGGACCGGTCGACGTGCGCGCGCTCGATGTCGATTTCTACGTCTTCACCGGGCACAAGCTATATGGGCCGAGCGGCATCGGTGTGCTCTACGGGAAGATGGAGATCCTGCGGACCATGCCGCCTTACCAGGGCGGCGGCGACATGATCGAGCGGGTCACCTTCGAGAAGACCACTTTTAAGGAGCCGCCCCATCGCTTCGAGGCGGGAACGCCGCCCATCGTCCAGGCGATCGGGCTGGGCGCGGCGATCGACTACGTCTCGGCCCTCGGGATCGAGAGCATCGCCACCCACGAGCACGAAATGCTGAACTACGCCAATGAGCGTCTAGCCGAAATCGATCGCATCAAGTTTTTCGGCACCGCGCCGGGCAAGGCGGCGATAATCTCCTTCCTGGTCGAGGGCATCCATCCGCTCGATGTCGCGACCATCCTCGACCGCGAGGGGGTGGCGGTGCGGGTCGGCAAGCATTGTGCCGATCCGCTGATGGACCGGCTGGGGGTCGAGGGCACCTTGCGGGCCTCGCTCGGCCTCTACAACACGCGTCAGGATATTGACACGCTGGTTGCCGCCACGCGCAAGGCGATCAAGGCGCTGGGTTAGAGGATGGAAAAGCTCGAGCGCTATAACGAATTCGCCGAATCGCTGGCGCTACTCGATGACGAGGAAATGCGTTTTGAGTACATCCTCGACCTCGCCAAGCGCCACAGGAATGATCCCTTCCCGGAAAGCTGGATGCGCGCGGAATACCAGATGCATGGCTGCATGTCGAAGGTGTGGATTGTCGATCAAATCCGTGAAAACAAACACTTTTTCCGGGGTCACAGCGACGCCGCCATCGTCAACGGGCTGGTCGCCATGATGACCGAGAGCTTCAGCGGGCTGACCGGCGCAGAACTGGCTGAGCTGACCCTCGATCACGTCCGCAAGCTCAATCTTGGGGCGCTCACCACCCAACGTCAGGTCGGCATGATGGCGATGCTGAAACATCTGCAGAAACTGGGCGCGCGATCGCCCGAGGCCTTGGAAGGAATTGGCGATGACCCACGACAATCGCACGCTTGACAGCTTTATTGGAGATCAGGATGAGGCTGCCTTAATCGCAAAGCGCGGCGAACCCTTGCCCGAAGGCGCCAACGTGGCCAGCAAGGAGGCCGTCGTGGAGGCTCTACGGACGGTTTTCGACCCCGAAATTCCAGTCAATATCTACGATCTCGGCTTGATCTACGAGATCGATATCGACGCTGCCGGCAATGCCAAGATAAAGATGTCACTGACCGCTCCGGGCTGTCCGGTGGCCGGCCAGATGCCTGTCTGGGTGGCCGACGCGGCAAGCTCCGTCGAAGGCATCGGCGAGGCCGAGGCCACGATCGTCTGGGAGCCGGCCTGGAGTCCGGACCTGATGAGCGAGGACGCCAAGCTCGCGCTGGGCATGTTCTAATTTCACGATTGATACTTATATTAACGAAACCGGCTTAGAATCCCGGGCCAACAAGGAAAGAACGAAACAATGCCATTGCCGCCGATCACCATCACAGAAGCCGCCGCCGAGCGCGCCAAATCACTGATCGCTAAGAGCACGTCGCCGGTGATCGGATTGCGTGTCGGCGTCGACACCAAGGGGTGTTCGGGCTACGGCTACGTCGTCGAATACGCCAACGAGGCCCATGCTAAAGAGGACGTAATCGAGGACAAGGGGGTCAAGATCTTCATCGACCCGGCGGCGGTCATGTTCCTGATCGGCTCGGAAATGGACTATGTCCAGGACAAGTTCAATTCCGGCTTCGTCTTCAACAATCCGAACGAGAAAGGCCGCTGCGGCTGCGGCGAATCCTTTCACGTCTGAGCGCGTTGACGGCGGTCTCTATCGCCAAATGCATCCGTGTTAAAAGTGACATTCATCGAGCGCGACGGCGCCGCCCGAGAGGTCGAGGCCAAGGCCGGCCAGACAATCCTCGATATCGCTCACGCTCACGGCATCGACATCGAGGGCGCTTGCGAGGGCGCCATGGCGTGCTCGACCTGCCACGTCATCGTCGAGCCGGATTGGTTCGATCGCCTGCCCGAGCCGTCCGAGGACGAGGAGGACATGCTCGACTTCGCCAGTTGCCTTGCCGCAACCTCGCGCCTCGGCTGCCAGATCGAAGTGACCAACGCGTTGGACGGTCTTGTCGTGCGCCTGCCGCGCGAGGTGCGGAACGCGTTGCTGGGGTGACGGAACGGAAGCAGAGAGTTGACTAAGCACAGCGGCAATCTCTTCACGCGGCTGCGCGCGGCTTGTGCAGCGGACTGGCAAGCCTATACCGGGCATGAATTCGTCCGCGCCCTGGGCGACGGCAGCCTGCCGGAACCGGCCTTCCGGTACTATCTCGGCCAGGACTATCTCTTCCTCATCCACTTTGCCCGCGCCTATGGGCTTGCCGTTTACAAGGCCGACGCGCTCGATGATATGCGCGCGGCAGCGGCCTCGCTCTCCGCCATCCTCGATGTCGAGATGGACTTGCATGTGAAGTTTTGCGCCGGCTGGGGGCTGGACGAGTCTACGATGGCGGCGCTCCCCGAGGACGCCGCCACAACAGCCTATACGCGCTATGTGCTGGAAGCCGGCCAGGCTGGCGACCTGCTCGACCTGCACACGGCTCTGGCCCCCTGCATTGTCGGCTATGCGGAGATCGGCGCCACCCTTGCCGCCAGTGGTCGCCTGACGGGCAATCCCTACCGCGAATGGATCGAAATGTACGCCGGCGCGGATTACCAGCACGTCGCACAAGAGGAAATCGAGACTATCGAGCGACTTGGCGCGCGGCGGGGCGGCGACGCACGATTTGACAACCTTGCCAGAACCTTTGGCATGGCGACCCGCCTGGAGGCCGATTTCTGGCAGATGGGACTGGACGCCGGATAGGGGCCGGTCGGGTCAGGCGGCGCGTTGCAGTATTACTCCGTCATCATGCCGGTGATTTCCGCGAAGGGAACGGCATCGCCCGCGAAATTAAACGTGCCGGTCTCGATCATTTCCCGGGACGCTCGCAAGAATTCGCCCAATGCGGCACGTGACAGGGCGCTACCGATGCTGATGCGTTTGACACCGAGCGCCGATAAATCGGCCACGCTGAGCCGCATCCCCTGAAGACCAACGAGGACGTTGATTGGGCAGTCCACCGATTTGACGACGCTCGCAATGTCATCGGAGGTCGATAGGCCCGGTGCGTAAAGCACATCGGCGCCGGCCTCCTGAAACGCGGTTAGGCGTTTGATCGTATCATCCATATCCGGCCGGCCGACGAGAAAATTCTCCGCGCGCGCCGTCAATGTGAATGGAAATGGCAAATTTTGTGCCGCTTCGACCGCCGCCTGTATGCGTTCGACCGCTAGACCGAAATCGTAAATACCTTCGGGGGAGTGAGAAAACGAATCTTCAATGGAACAGCCCGCCAATCCCGCATCGCCCGCCAGACGCACCGTTTCCGCCACGCTTGCCGGATCGTCACCGAAACCGTTCTCCAAATCTGCGCTGACCGGCAATTCGGTGGCGTCAACGATTTGCTTTACATGCCCCATCATTTCATCGCGCCCAATCGCGCCATCGGGCTTGCCCACGGAGAATGCGTAGCCAGCGCTCGTCGTTGCTATTGCTTCAAAACCCAACTGCGCCAGGATTTTAGTCGTACCAATATCCCAGGGATTGGGAATGATGAAGGCGCCTTCGCGCTTATGCAGGGCGGCAAACGTCTCCGCTTTCTCGAATTGTGTGGGCATGCTGAGCTCTTGTCAGGTTTCTGTTGTGTTTGTACGTAAAGTCCAAAATGGAGTCTTTACTTCACCGCGTCTCGGGCAATGGCAGCGAAAATCCTATCAAGCTCAGCCGCCAATGTCGTCAACTTAGCACCGCCTTTGTAGGGCGCGAAAACCACCGAGGGTTTGCGATAGGCGAGGCTGGCCGTGCCATCTGCGTTCTCGATGATGTAATACCGGATCGGCGCTTCGATGCCCGCCGGGATACTGGCCGCCAGCATGCGTACCGCGAAGTCGTTGCGGTAGACTCCAATCACCATGTTGCCCCTGATCTTGATGCCCCGGCCCGTGGCGCCGATGCTTGCGCTGGCCCGGGTCACGGCGAACATTTTGTGTTTGGCGATCGCCATATCCAGACGCTTGACCAAGGTCTTGAAGCCGTACTTCGTCGCGGTCACGCTCATCGCGATCTCACCGGCCATGGCGGAAGTAGCGAGGAATAGGCTGAGCAAGACCGAAACCAACAAGCGGGGCATGGCGACCTCAGGTTTTTTTGAATTCTGTCCACTAGGAACGCTTTGGCGAAAGCGCCATATTGCACGGCGCGCCCGCCATATTGAACCCGCAATTTCGAACCGGCCCTGGCCGGGTCTCTAACTTCAATTCGCCGCCAGCCGATAAGCCCATGCCGGACAATGCAAAATCCTTGGAGCCGAAAGCATCGGAGGGGCAGGTGCGGCCCGAGCGCCATGCCTTGCTATTCCGGGTCATCCGCAGTCCAGTTGGCGCTCTGATTGCCCGGCCCTGGTTCCACGGACTAGCTAGTTGGTTTCTCCTGCGCTGGTATTTTCCGCTCTCGCGTTTGTGGGCGGCGGCAAGCCTTGCCGAGGGCTCGATCGAGCGCTTCGCCGAGGCCATCCCGCTGCCGGCGATCGGCGATCGGTATCGCCAACGCATCGAGCGCATCCTTAAGAAAACCGAAGCTGACCGGCGCGACGCCGCCGATGCGCGCGTCGTTTGGGAAAACGCTTTCTTTGGCGCTGAAACCTTGCCCCCAGCCGTGCTGGTCGCCTTCGAACGGCGACGGCGCGCGGCCAGCCACGCCTACATGATGGGCCGGTTCGCCTTCCGCTTCCTGCGCCGGCGCGCAGTACCGTCGGCGCGCTGGGAGATCCCCTCCAGCGAGGCCGTCGAGGCAGCCTACGGTGCCTATGCAAAGCATCCCGAGCGCGCCTACGCGGCCCCCAA
>JAPULJ010000076.1 GCA_027295145.1 Alphaproteobacteria bacterium
GTGGGTCCATCGAGCTACTACCCTTGCATCGAACGAAATATTAGAGCTTTGCAAAGCCAAGGAGCACGGATCGATTATCCAAGCCAAGCAGTACCGAGAATAGACACGCCAAGGCGGATGCAGCATCCGGCCGAACCAAACGTTCCTAAAAAAGAAACTTCGCCCGACCCAGCCGTACGCCAAGTACAGCGCTATCTAAAGTCGCTCGGATACGACACTGGGCCAGTAGATGGCCGCAGTGGTCCACAAACACGAAGCGCGATTGCAGCATTTCAACGTGATCGAGGTCTGCAACCGAATGGAAAAGTCAGTGGGTCGCTGTTGAACGCGCTACAGATCGCAGTTGGAGAGAGCAAACGAAAGCACGAAATTCCACGGCCTCGGGTTGCGGAACCAAAAATTGTGGCTACTCCACGATCCGTTTGGCCAAAGTGGCGCTCGGTAGATTCAGATCTACTTCCAGCAAGGCCAGGTTCTCGGTTAAGCCCAGCGGAGGTATATGAGGCTGTCAAAGAAAGTGTGTGGGTAATTGTGGCGGGGCGCACCACCATGGATTTCAATCGGCTGCGTGAGCTTTCTCAAGGCTCGGCAGTTGTTATCTCGCCAAGCAGCTTACTCACCAACTGCCATGTCGTTAAAGACCGTCCAATAATAGCCATCGTGCAGGAAAAAGAGGTCAAAGAGGCCAGGGTGGCCGCTGCGGACCCATCCACGGATCGGTGTATCTTAGCCGTGGATGAAGCGAACCTTGTACCAGTAAAGGGTGTTCGGCTGTTCTTAGGTATGAAAATTGGTGAGCGTGTCTATACCGTCGGTGCGCCTAGCGGCTTGGAGCTAACCTTGGGCGAAGGCATAATCTCGGGCTTGCGTCCCTCAAAAACAGGTCGGTTCGTTCAAACCACGGCTCCTATCTCTCCGGGATCGTCGGGCGGTGGGTTGTTTGATAACTCTGGCAACCTAATTGGCGTGACCACTTTCCTGCTAAAAGAGGCGCAGGCGCTGAATTTCGCTATTGCTGCCGAAGATTACTGGCGATAGCCAGCTTTCGCACTTCGCCGTCGCCCAACCTGGCCCCATGTCTGATGTCAGCGCCCTTGGGACAAACGGTGGTCATTGCATATGCTATGCAAACGATCTATCCCAGTCGCTGCAACCCGTCAGTTCTTCGAACGTCTCCTCCCCATGGAAGATGAGCGCCTTTATGGACCCGGCCCCGACGGGTTCCCGCACGTGTCCTTCAACATCGGGGCGTATGCGAGTCTCAACTCCGTGCTGGGCAAGAAACGTCGTGACGAACCACTCTCCCATACTGTTGAAGGACTGGATGTTAGCGACAGGCACCGCCGCAACGACGATGCACGGCTGCCCGATTGCCCGCAGTGCGGGACCGATTCCCGAGTGGTTTTCGTGACCCCAATACATCGCCTCTCCTCCCCATGACCGAAACAACCGATACACCGCCCCTTCGACTCGCAAGATGCTGCGCGAATGTATAAACCATGTAGTATCCAGGCGTCCTTCCTGTGCACCCTGATGCTCGGCGATGAGGGCTTCGGCCTGTTCCGACGTGAGTTCCCCGGCTTCAGCGCGCCAGCGAATGCGTCGCTCCAGTAAATCCGGGGTCAGCGGCTCCAAACCCTCCGCCCTAATTGCTGTCGCTTCGTCCTCGGCCAGCCGGGTGCAGTGAAACCCCAAGATATCCTTATCAACTAGCATCGCATCGGCTCGTTCAATGAGTTCGTCGCGTTCAGCCTCGTGTGGATTGTGCTGTGGGGTGACACGCGCCAAATCACTCTCCTTGTAAAACCGATCAATGCGCACCCGTTCGCTCTCGTACATGCTGAGCAAGTCAAGGTTATCTTCCAAAAGGCGCCGTAGCTCGTTTGGCCAGGTGTTGGGCAGTTCAATTTCGATCACGTCGCCGAACCGGACTGTCATGGTCCTTCAAATCCTCTCCCGACGCCCGTCACCGCCAGCCTTCGGCTGCATACCAATGAGTTCGTCCAGCGTGGACCACGGAATGTCCGCTCTTGGGGGTAGAGCAGACATCAATTTCGGGCGGCTGGATGTCTGCTTTTAGCCAAAAGCGGAAGTTCGCGGTGTTCGACAACCGGCATTTCGTGATCGCCAATTCCCGGCCAATACCCGCCTGCCCCCCGATACAAATTTATCCCGAACCTGTCAGTTCTGACAGTTCTAACCACAATTCGCTCATTTAATATTGGGATTCCGGCGCGCGCCGTCCGGGAAGAAGGACGACCATCAGGCTCGCGGCAACTGAGTATGTTGGCGGGCGATCCATTCCCGGCGTTGGTGGACGGGACGTAATAGGGAAGCTCGATATGAGAATAGAAGCCAGATTGTTTTCGGCCGCGCTGATACCCATGGCGCAACGCTCTCGTACTGGCATCGCCCGGCTGCGTGGTTGGTGAAGTTTATGTGGCATCAGCTCGTAGAGCTGAAAGGATTCCTATGATAACCGCCAGCCGATCGTTTTTTTTCATTTTCCCGATGATGGCGTTTGCTGCGTTGCTTGCAGGGTGCGATCAGGCGGAAAAACAGGCGGATGCATCCAAAGCCGCGCCCATTCGACCGGTGAAGACGATTACCGTCCGGCCAGAGGTTTCGAAGTTCCAACGCACATATTCTGCTGTCGTCTTGCCGTCGCAGGAGGTCGAACTTTCGTTTCGGGTTTCTGGCCGTATCGTCGAACTTGCCATTCGCAGCGGTCTTAAAGTCAAGAAAGGCGATATTGTTGCGCAGCTCGACACGCGGGATTTCAAGGCCGAGATCACGCAGCTGGAAAGCCAGCTCGAGCAGGCCGAAGCGCAGATGCAGGTGATGACATCGGGCGCACGTGCAGAAGATATCGCTTCCTTGCAGGCGGCTGTTGCGGCGGCGCAGGCACAGGTTGATGCTGCAAAGGACCAGGTGGCGCGAAGCCGTCAGCTGTTCAATCGACAGGTGGTCGCGAAGGCGAGGCTCGACAATGATTTGACATCCTTGCGGGTGGCGGAAGCGGAGCTGAAGGCGAAAGAGCAGGAGCTCATCAAAGGCCGAGCGGGCGCGCGCCAGGAAGACGTTGCAACGCAGGAAGCAGTCATTCGCGGTTTGAAGTCCCAATTGAAATCTCTGAACGATAAATTGTCCGACACCACTCTGCGGGTTCCCTTCGACGGCATAATCGCGATACGGAAGGTCGAGAATTTTTCGAATATTCAAGCGAAAGAGGCGATCGCAACGCTTCAAAATCTTTCATCGCCGAACCTGACTTTCGATGTTCCTGGCCCCGATGTGTACAAACTCGCAAAGTTCAAGGAACTGGACTTGAAGGTCGTGCTCGACAGCATTCCGGACCACGAATTTGAGGCGACAAGAGGCGAGTTTTCCACTCAAGCCGATGCTGCAACACAGACCTATCGAGCCCGGGTAGCTATCCAGAACCCCGATGGAGAGCCTATTCTTCCCGGCATGACGGGCAGTCTCATCGTGACGGCCAGGCAAGAGGGGGCCGCTGTGTTCATGCTTCCGATTTCCGCAATTGCCTCGGAAGCCGACGGCAAGCCTTTCGTCTGGATCGTCAATACGGAAAACAACAAAACAGCTAGGCGCGGCGTCGTTACGGGGCAAGCGTCCGGCGCGAACATCGTCGTTTCCGAGGGTCTCGAGGAAGGCGATGTCGTCGTGACTGCGGGGATATCCGCGTTGCAGGAGAGCATGGTCGTGAGACCCGTTTCGGCCATCGGCGAATAATCGGCGAATAATCGAATGAACCTGGCAAAATTCGCTATCGAGAAGCGCCTGATCAGCGCGCTTATGACCCTGCTGATTCTGGCCGCAGGCTATTTCGCCTATACGACGCTGCCTCGCTTTGAAGACCCGGAATTTCTCATCCGGTCGGCACAGATCATTACCCCCTATGCCGGAGCCAGCGCCGCCGAAGTCGAGCAGGAAGTGACGGATGTGACGGAAAACGCCGTGCAGCAATTGCAAGGCGTGAAAGAGGTGATTTCGGTTTCATCTCCGGGGCTTTCGGAAGTCACGGTGGAGTTCACGATCGTGTCCGCCAAGACGCGGGCCGCCCTCAACGAGAAGTTCACGCAATTGCGCGCCAAGATTTCCGACACGGCGAACCGGCTTCCACCCGGAGCCGGGCCGGCAACTGTCTATGATGACTACGGCGATGTTTTTTCGCTCTATTTTGCGATCACTGGCGAAGGTTTTTCGCTTCCGGAGATCAACACCTACGCGAAGTCGCTACAGAAGAAACTGGTGCTGGTTCCCGGTGTTGCAAAGGTGCAGCTGGTTGGCGTCCCCCAAGAAGTCATCTATGTCGAATACAACCCGTCAAAACTGGTTCAGCTTGGCCTGTCATCCGGCCAGGTCGCCCAAGTTATCGAAGGGCAAACTCTGGTAACCTCTGCCGGAAGTGTCGATGCGGGAAGCACGCGCCTGATCATCCGGCCGACCGCCGCCGTACCCTCTCTTCGCGAAATCGAAAATCTCGTCATCGCCGATGCCAAGAGCGGCCGGTCGTTTCGTCTAAAAGACATCGCGACCGTCCGGCGTGGACTCAAAGAACCACCGTCCAAACGTCTTTACAGGAATGGCCGGCCTGCCATCGGCATGGGCATTTTAAACACGATCGGTGGCAACGTCGTCAACATGGGCGATGCCGTGAACAAGCGAATTGCCGAATTGGAAGGCCAAAGACCGCTTGGCATGGAACTCACTCCGATCTCCGATCAATCGGTTTCCGTGCGAACATCGGTGGACGACTTCGTCGGCAATGTGGCGCTGGCGCTTTTGATTGTGGTCGGCACACTGCTGATCTTCATGGGGTTGCGCAGCGGTATTCTCATGGGCGCCATTTTGCTCATTACCGTGGCGGGGACGCTGTTCGGCATGTACGCCTATGGCCTCGACATGCAACGCATTTCGTTGGGCGGGCTGATCATCGCGCTCGGCATGCTGGTCGACAATGCCATCGTGATCGTGGAAGGAACGCTGGTCCGCGTGCAGTCGGGTGAAAACCCCGCCTCAGCCTCCATCGCCGTCGTAGAGAAAACCAAATGGCCTTTGCTCGGCGGTACGGTCGTCGGTTTCCTGGCCTTCTCCGCCATCGGTTTCTCGCCCGACAATACAGGGGAATATGCAGGCTCGCTTTTTTGGACAATTACCATAGCGCTCCTGTTCAGCTGGCTGATGGCGATCTGGATCACGCCCTATTTATGCACGTTATTGCTCAAGCCGTCCAAGGCCGGGGCGACTGCGAAAAAAAAGCATCTCATACTTTGGGCCTATGGCGAATTTCTTCGATTGGCCTTGCGCCGGCGGTGGATAACGCTGGCGATCGTGATAGCTTTGTTTGTCTCGGCGGCTGCCAGTTTCGGTTTCGTGGAGAAGGGCTTCTTCCCATCGTCGACACGCGAGCAGTTTGTTGTCGACTACACACTGACGGAAGGGTCTGCCTTCGAGCAGACCAACCGCGATCTGGCAGGCATCGGCAAGTGGATACGCGGCCTCGAGGGTGTCACCGGCACCAACACGGTGATCGGTGGCGGGCACATTCGGTTCATGCTCACCTATACCGCCGAGAGCGGAAATGCCGCTTACGGGCAGATTCTGGTCGATGTGGAGTCCTACAAGCAGATTGAAGCGCTGCTGCCGAAGATTCAGTCGCATATCGACCGCAACTATCCCGATGCAACCGCCAAGGTCTGGAAGTTCGTGCTCGGTCCCGGCGGCGGGAGCCTGATCGAAGCGCGTTTTTCGGGGCCTGAGCCGGTCGTGCTGCGCCAACTATCCGAGCAGGCCAAGTCAATCCTCGACAATGCCGGAGCGATCAGCGTCAAGGACGACTGGCGTGAAATGGTGAAAACCATCAGGCCCCACATCAATGAGCAGAATGCGCGGCGCGTCGGTCTTTCTCAAGCGGACATTTCGAAAGCCATCTCCGGACTGTTTGAAGGGACGCCAATCGGCGTTTTTCGAGAAGGCGATGTGTTGCGTCCGATCGTTTTCCGGCCTTACGAGCAGGATCGCGACGACATCGAACGCATCCACGACGTGCAGATATTCAGCCAGTCGTCCGGACGCTATGTTCCGATCGCACAGGTCGTGGATCGTTTCGATTTCGTCTTCGAAAACGCCAAGCGGCGGCGCTACAACAGATCGCCGGCCATCACGGCGCAGGCCGACCCGGCACCCGGCGTCGACCTCGACCAGCTGTTCGCACGCATTCGACCGGAAATCGATGCCATCGTTCTACCGGATGGTTACACGCTGGAATGGCGTGGCCAATACGGCCGCAGTCAGGACGCCAACGCCGGTCTGGCATCTACCATGCCCTTCGGTTTTGGCGCAATGATCGTCGTTGTGCTTCTGCTGTTCAACGCTATACGACAGCCCCTAATCATCTTCCTGACCGTGCCTCTGGCCTTGATCGGCGTCGTTTATGGCCTGATCGCTTTGGACACGCCGATGGAGTTCATGGCGACCCTCGGTATGTTGAGCCTGACCGGCATGTTGATCAAAAACGCC
>JAPULJ010000760.1 GCA_027295145.1 Alphaproteobacteria bacterium
GATCTTGTCCGCCAGAACGACCAGCGGGTGCTTCATATTGGTGATCTGATCGAGGCGGGCGCGGAACAGGTCGTCATGCCGCGCTTTTTGCTGCTGTTTCGGTCGCATCCGATCCCCCAAAAGCAATGCCTTGAGAGAATCACAATTGGACCGGGCAATGAATCCCAAATCGCAAGAAAACGATGTCAGAACCCCCGATTCTTGCAAATCCCGCTACTTCATATCAGAAAAAACGCTCGGCCTATCAACAGCGTAAGAGTTCTTCACAGGGGACTAAGGAGACCCTGCGTATGTGGATTTTCGATCTGTTTGAGTACTTCAGCTTCATATGGGGCGACGACCACTGGAACCACTAATCGCATGCCCCTGACGTCTCAGGTGTAGGACGCGGAGAACACGAGGGGTCGGGCCACCCGATGGGCTGCCCGACCCCTTGTGTCAACCCCACGCACGACTATGGAAAGAGACTATAACGCAGGGTTTTCCCGAGCCTAGCGCCGGGGTGTGTTAAGGGGTGCGGGGGGTGCGTTGGGTGCGGTCGAGCGAGGTACCAGTGGCCGGCGCGAGCGCACTCCACTACCGGGTCGGGCAGGATTATTTGGACCCCCCGTTATGTTTGGAGTCGAGTTTCGCTGACCCCCCGTTGGGGCTGGGTTGGCGGCCTTAGGCGTAGCAGGATGTCCGCCTGCCTCGCTAGGTGCTGGTGAGAATGTCACGCCGATCAGAATTGCAACCGACGCCAGTAGTAATTTTCGCATCAATTAATCTCCAATTTAAGTTAGTGTATCGGCAACAGTAGCTCATCGATCAAAACATGACAAAGCTTTTCTTAACACATGGTTAACGCTGCTCGCCGCTCAAATATCTATGACTATACTCACGCTATAGTAGTATTTCTATAAAGATGAGACCGACAATAACAGTGACAAACACACCGATCCCGTTCAGTACGCAACTCAATGTCGGATTAAGCCAGCAGCACCCAACTCCAACGCCAACGCATGCTGTGGCGCGATGAGTGCTCTTAGGATTTTACGCACAACAAGCGTTCTATGCGCTATTTCAGAGAGAGCGGTATGGATTTTATCAGGAACCAGACGACTGCAAAGCCAGCGATGGCAATTAGTGTTTTACCTATTGGCTTCATTTATTTCTTCCTATTGGAGTAAAATTATAGGTTGATTTAATGTACGACTTGTCAAGCTTAGTGTTTTCAAAAAATACGTCACTTGTGAGCTACCTTACCCCGCCCCGCCCGCGCGAGATGTCCCCCATAGCCCCTGGCCTCGACCTCATATGGACGAAAATTCGGGCGCTGAGAGGGCGAAAATACACACCAGCGACACACTAACAGCACACTAGCAGAACCAAAGAATTACAACTAATTGATTACATTGAGTTCTCACACCGTGATCTTGTGGTGTGTTATACCAGGGGCCGATGAGTTTGACTCATCGGCCCCTGGCAAGCGCGACCGCGCGCCCGAGCTTATGCAAGGCCAGCCAAGGGAGCGGACGCGACCGCCCGGCGATTGAGGGAACGTACAACGGTCATTCTTAATGGCCGTTGGTACTAATTACACATAATTACAAATGCGTCACGATAGGCTGCGGCTAGTCTGCACAGCATACGGCTTCATCGGCGTCTCCCCATCGGTTCAAAGACAGGGAATCACGCCCGGAAGAAAAAGGAAATCCCGTTTCTCGTTTTGCAAGCCTTTGATCCGCAAAACCCGAAATTTCGCAAAATCAATGACTTCTAAACGTCGAAAACCACCCGGATATCAACAGGCACGAGTTCTTCACGGACGACTATTTAGTCCCGGGCAGCTTCGTAACAGGCACTTTCGGGATGGCCGCCCTTGGGACGGGCGGCTTGGCAACGATCTTCTGCAAGGCTACTTCGGCCTTGCGTTGCTGCGCCACGGCCTTCTGTAGTGCCGCCGCCATGCTGCGCTTCTCCGCGACCGTCTTCCGCAGGTCGACATTCATCTTCCGCCACGCGGTTTCGGCCTTCTGTTGCGCCTCCACGGCCTTGCGTAGGCCGGCCTCAACGCTCTTTTTCGCCGCGATCGCCTGCTGCTTTTCCATGACGCTCTTGCGCATGGCTTCCTCGGCGGATTTCTGAAGCGACACTGCCTTGGCATGCGCCGCTTCGATTGTGCGTTTTTCTGTCTCGGCCTTCAGCTTGGCCTTAACAGCGTCACGATTTGCTTGCATGGTTTTTTTCATCGCCGCCTGCGCCGCTTCGGCCTTTCGTGTGGCCGCCTCGGCCTTGGCCGTCACCGCCTGGGCTTTGGCCGCCTCCTTTTCTGCCGCGCCCTTCTCAGCCAGAGCTTTCTTCACCGCGGCCTCGCCGCCGCGTTTGCCTTGCTCGGCGGCGATGCGCTGGGCGTTTGCGTTGCTGATTTCCGAGCGGCTCCAGAAGCCGCCAGCGATAACGACCACGACCAATACCACCAGCGCCCAGAAGGCCGCCGGCTGCTCGTTCCGTAACTTTGTCAGATTATCGAACATTACACCCTCCATACCGGTAAAGTTATAGCTTGGCAGCCTACGTCACCTGCTATTTCTTGGCAATCGCGGGGGCATTCTCTTCATCGCAAATATCAACGGGGCGAGCGCCAAGGTCGACCGCCGCTGCTTCGTCTGGCGTGATATTGCCTTCGGCCGGGGCGCGAAAGACTGCCATCGTCACTGGCACCCTCTCGCCCGTTATTTCGATCTTTGGCAGATCAATGGAAATGGGCGCGCTTTTGCTTTCGTGTGAGCACAGGGTCACGGATCAGCCGCGCAGGAGCGTCAGCTGCTCGCCATACCCGTCAGCGTTTGCAACAACATCGATGAGGGTTGGCCCATTCACCGCAAATGCTTCACTCAGAACCGGAGCTATTTCATCGCCAGGTTCCACACGCCAAGCCCGGCATCCCATCGCCCCGGCGCAGGCTGCGAGATCTGTATTGGCGTAACGCACGCCCCGTGATTGGAATTGCTGGCGTTGCTGCTTGATATCGATGAGCGACAGCGCCGCATCATTGATAACAACGACGGTGAGTTTGCAACCCAGCTCCACGGCAGTTGTCAGCTCGGCCAGGCACATCATTATGCCGCCGTCGCCGGTAACCGCGATCGCATGTCGCGCCGGTTCTTCCAAAGCGGATGCGATTGCCGCGGGCAGCGCATAGCCCATAGTCGATAGCCCGTTGGATTTGAGCACACCGAAGGGCTCCTCTGCCGGCCAGGCGGCAAGCGTTGAAAACATATGCGCGCCAGCATCGACCGTCAGCCGGGCGCCCGCAGGCGCCGCTTTGGCTGCCGCCGTGGTTGCGGTATGCGCCGTGTGACCAGACCCGCGCAAGACGAGCCTTTGCGCAATGCCGCGCCGCGCCTCATCGATCTCTTCGAGCGTCCAATCGCTCGGGTTGAGATCGGACGCGAGGGCGTTTGTGATATTTGCCAGATCACCAATGACCCGGCAGGCAGGTTCGACAGCCAGCGGTGTAGTTTCCGCCGCGCATAAGTCCAGAACCGGGCTTTTATAGGACCAACGGCCGGGAATGATCTCAATCGGGTCAAGCCCGAAGAGAAGGATGAGGTCGGCGGCGTGAATGATATCCGCTTCCGCGACCGCACCGGTAAACAACCCGGCGAAGCCCGGGTGTGATGAGGGCAGAACACCGCTCGCTTTGTAGCTTGTAAGCACAGGGCAGACCAACAAGGACGCCATTTGCCGTAGCGCTTCGGGCGCATCTGCGTGCCGAGCTTCCAGCCCCGCTAGTATGATGGGTTTCCGGCTTGCCACGAGCAAGGCTCTGGCTTTCTCAACATTTGAATCTGAGAGCGCGGGCGATTGCGAAACGGAGGTGACGGGCGTTTCGCCCGCTACCGGTATCAAGGCGTCGCCAGCGGAAAGGTCAAGTTGCACCGGACCCCAGGGCGGCGTCATCGCCATCTCGATAGCCTGCGCGAATTCCGCCGCGCCCCTTTCCGGCCGTAATCGGCCTTGTAGCTTTGTGATCGGGGCGTAAAGCGCATTCTGGTCAATCGCCTGATGCGGTGTGGATGCTGGGCCGTCGGTAATTAGAATGACCGGAGATTTTTCCAGATATGCGTAAGCAATGCCGTTGACCGCGCTCGCCGCTCCCGGGCCGATGCCGGTGAGGACGACGCCTGGCGTCCCCGTTATTTCGCCGGTGATCGCCGCCATGATAGCTGCTGATGTTTCCGCGCGGGTGAGAATGAACTCAAGACCGACGCGCCCGGCGGCCTCTATTAGTGCCAGACTTGAACCACCACCGGGTATGCCGAACATGCGTTTGACACCATGGGCCTTGAGCTGATCGACAATAGCTGAGGCTAGGACAGGCGAAGCGGGCGCGGGGCGGTGCATCAGATGCCCCTATATTTCGCCATGGCTTGCGTGAAGCTCAGCCCTGCGCGGAGATCCTCCACTGCGCCAGCATCGTCCTGCGCGAATTTCTCCGCCAACATTGTGATGTCTTCAGCGCGTCCAGCAGGCAGGCATACCGCACCGGTACCATCGGCGTGGATGATATCGCCGGGCGCCACTGCCACGCCGTCGATGACGACATCCACATTGATCGCTTCGACCTTGAGCCGCAGCCGGCCGGTAGTCGGTGTAATGTGGCGTGAGAACACGGGGAATTCGAATTCGATCATCTCCTCCAGATCGCGTACCGCGCCATCGACCATCAATCCGGCAACGCCTTTGAGCTTTGCCGCCAGGGAGGCCATGCCGCCCCAAGTGGAACATTCCGCGCCGCCCGCATCGACGACAATCACGTCGCCGGCCTGCGCGGCATCGATCATGAGGCCGACCGCAAAATCGTCCGACGTGTAATCGCCATGCGCGCCGGTGATTTCCTTCACTGTAACCGCTGGTCCGGTAAATCGGAAGCTGGGGACGGCAGCTTTGATATGGGCAATGATCTTGTTGTGGAGCCCGGCTTTGTCCAACGCATTGGCGAGTGTGCTGGTAGCCAGAAGCGAGATGCGCCGGGTGAGATCTGCGGCCGGTCGATCAATGTCGTTTAGAGGCAATGGACCGACAATTCCTGAAGAACCGTGAAATCGATTCCGACAGTACTCAATTATTTCCGTTATCGGAATAGCTTCTCCGCCACAGCCGACTGATAGGTGGAAATTATTGATATATCCGTATTCGCAAGGCCATAGGGAACAGATTCTCGCCGCCTGGAAACGTCTCTCCCGTCAACCGAACTTATTCCCGGCTCCTGTTCAGCATCGTGTTGGCGAACTTGGTCACCAACCATTGATTCGGCGTTGGATTTCCTGGAACAGAACACAGGTGGTCCGCAGCTGGTCGGTGAGAATGGTAGGGCATTAGTGTCGAGAACGACTGTCAAAGAAGTTCGACCGTTGTCTCTCAACCGTCATTTGGACTGGATGCGCGTTGGAACGAGAACCATATGGGTGGTACCCGAAAATATCCGACCGAAATATTAGCACCTATGATGGATCGGAAACGCGCTTTCAGGCGTGGCAGCAGGCCCTTGAGGTAGAAAATGCAAGACGTTGATACGTTGGCTGAAAGACCAACCGCGCGGGCACATGAAGGATACCGGTTATCCCTGGTGTCTGATCCGCGTCGGATTCGTGCGGAGTTCCAAGGTGAAACCGTCGCCGATAGTAGCCGCGTGTTGGTGATGCACGAGACCCGTTTGGCGCCTGTGTTTTATTTTCCCCGCGAAGACGTTCGTATGGATTTTTTGGTCAAAAATGATCATCACACCCATTGCCCATTCAAGGGAAATGCCTCCTATTGGACAATCCGGGTCGGAGATAATTCGGCGAAGAACGCGGCCTGGAGCTACGAGACGCCCTATGACGAGTCGTCTAGCGTCAAGGAGTATATCGCTTTCGATTGGCAGGCGATCGATAAATGGTCTGCGGACGATACGGAAATCACTGAACAGCCACGTGACAAGTCGAAAGCAATAGAAAATCCGCTAGTGAATTGGTTGGTTCACGACGCCTGGATCTCAAAATCGTCCCGGGATTTGGTAACGCAATTCTCGGACGCGATGACCACTGCTGGGTTCCCCCTGTGGCGGCTTCGGCTTCTCGTACGCACACTGAACCCACTGCTGTTCGCGATCGTCTATACTTGGCAGCGCGATGATGACGAGGTTTCAGAATTCGAAATCTCGCACGAAATCCTGCATGGTGAGCAATACCGCAACAGTCCCTTCGCGATGGTGATCAACGGCGAGGGTGGTGTGCGCCGGCGGTTGGAAGGACCCAACGCTCAGCTGGATTTTCCGATTCTCGAAGAACTCATCGAAGAGGGCGCCACCGACTACATAGCTATGCCGCTTAAGTTCTCAGATGGGCAACTCAACATACTCACGCTGGTGTCAGACCAACCGGGAGGATTCTCTACCGAGCAGTTGGGTCAGATTTATGAAATTTTACCGACGTTGAGCCGTCTGTTCGAATCGCACGCCTTGCGCCTCTCGTCCGCGACATTGTTGCGCACTTATTTAGGTTCGGGCGCCGGTCAGCGGGTTATGGATGGACTGGTCAAACGCGGCGACGGTGAAGATATTCACGCAGCACTCTGGATTACCGATTTGCGAGATTCGACGTTGCTCGCCGCCTCGAATTCTCGTGAAGATTATTTGTCTCTGCTTAACCGCTATTTCGATAGCATGGCGGGGGCCGTACTCGACCATGGCGGCGAGGTGTTAAAATACATCGGCGATTCAGTGCTGGCGATATTCGCCATCGACGATCCAGACGAGGAAGAGCCAGAAGCGTGCGCTCGTGCGTTGGCAGCGGCGGAAGAGGCGTCGCGGCAAATCGATGCAGTCAACAAAGAGCACGCGGCGGACGGCGTCCCTTTGCTGAAATTTGGAATTGGCCTGCATCGCGGCGATCTGACCTACGGAAATATCGGCACGACCAAGCGCCTCGACTTCACGGTTATCGGTTCGGCTGTGAACGAAGTGGCGCGTATTGAAAGCCTTACAAAGACGCTCAACCGGCAAATATTGATTTCGTCCGATTTTAGCGAAAGCGTGCCGGACACATTGGAATCACTGGGTCACCATACCTTGCGCGGGGTAACTGGCGAACGTGAAATATTCGGAATACCGGCGGCCTAGGCAACAGATTACGCTTGGCCCCGTTCAGCAACGGTGCCAGGCAACGCCCAATCGGCGCCACGGATAGCCCGGTCGCTTCATCGCCATTTCAACCATCCGACTATTGTCGGGCGAGAACCTGCCAAAGGCGACCCGGTGCATGCCGTCGGGCAGAAGATATTGAACCACGATCGCCCGCCTGCCGTTGCGGTACCCGGCAAGCTGGTAGCGCCCGGTCTGGCCGGTGTCGTAACGGGTGGCGACCATGTGGGTGCGGGTAAACCGCAGCGCGCCCTTGGGTCCGCACCACCGCCCGAATAGCTGCCTGACCTGGGCAATTCGCATCCTCTGGCCGCGAAACGGCCGCCGCCACGGGTTGGCGCGTGCCGCTCGCGGAACGTCGCGTGCGCCCCGTCGGGAGTAGGGTAAAGGTCGAACAACCATCGGCATCCTTGCAACTTGCGTCGGGCGGCCGGGGTTCGCCATGGCGCGCTGCTTTGCTTTCTTTTTGTAGTCCCGCAGCGCCATCTCGGCTTTGCGGCGAGCCTCCCGGGCCTTGCGGAGTTCGGCCTCAAGGCGCCGGCTCTCTTCGACTGCTTTACGGCGCTCCACTTTGAGCAGCCAGCGTTGCTTGGCGGCAAGTTTACGCTCTGCTTCGATCGCCTTTCGCTGCGCCTCGACGAATCGCCGGCGGGACCGGGACTCGAGCGAGCGGGTTGCCTCCGCCGATGCGCGTTTGCGCGATTCAGAGTCGGCCCGACGGCGTTCGAGGATAGCCAAGCGCCGCGCCTCTTCGGCTCTGCGCTGCTCTGAGGTCAGCTTGCGCTTGACAGCGGAGAATCGCCTAGCCTCGGATTCGGCCCGTTTCCTTACTTCGGCGATTGTCTTCTCGGCCTCGCGCCTGCTCAGTTCCGCCTTCATGCGTCGCTGGTCGGCAAGCGCTTGTTGCTGCGCCAGCACGTTGATTTTGCGCTTCGCCGCTATGGCTGCGGCCCGTTCGCGCTCCAGCGCCCCTTCGTAGGCCGTCTGCTTTGAGCGAACTTCGGTGTAAGCGAGGTACCCGCCACTCGCCAGGCCGCTGGTGACCAGAAGAGCAAGCATTGCGGCAATGGCCCGGCGGCGGCCCTTCGAAGGAGCCCTGCGCGCCGGCGCAGCCGAGCGATACAGCTCAAGCGGTACCACGGTCCCCGGCCGTTGGCGGAGATTGGCAATGGGCTCGCCGTCAAGCCATTCTTGCCATTCGGACACGCTGCATGGGCGATCGCGCTCCATGATCCGCAACGCACCATCGATCGATTCGAGGAAAGCGATCGAATAGCGCCCGGACCCGACTTCGCTTGCCGGGACCATCGGGTCCTTGTTTTCTCTTGCATAAGCCGACAACCGCATAGGCGCCTCACATGGCACTTCGCCGCTGACCGCGCGGTAAAGAACTGCGCCCATCGCGTAAATATCCGTCCAGGCGCCCTGATCGCCGTCTGATTCGTATTGCTCGTGGGGGGCATATCCGGAGGTTACGATGGCGGTCAGGCTCTGGCTCTTGTTGCCCATCGCCTGTCGGGCGGCGCCGAAATCGAGCAGCACCGGTTGCCCGCTTTTACGCAGAAAGATATTGGCCGGCTTGATATCGCGATGCAGAAACCCTGCCTCGTGGACTTCCGCGAGCCCGCTGAGCAAGGGGTCGAGCATGGCGCGAATCTCGGCTTCCTCCATCGTCCCTTCGCGTTCGAGGATCTCGTCAAGGCTTTCACCGGCTTCGTAGTCCATCACCATGTAGGCGGTGTTGTTGGCCTCGAAGAAGCGCAAGACCTCGACGATGTTGGGATGGCGAAAGGTAACGAGGGTCTGGGCTTCGATGCGGAACCGCGAGAGACCCCAATCGAAGTTACCTTGGTCATCGGAACTCATCGGAAAGACAGCGACCGAATTCCGCCCCCGCATAGCGATGCCGGCGGGCAGGTATTCCTTGATCGCGACCACCCGGTCGAGGCTGGTCTCGCGTGCTTTGTAGGTAATTCCGAAACCCCCGGAGCCGAGGACAGCCTCGATCCGGTAGCCTTCGATCTCGTAACCCCGCGGCAACGCGTTGAGTTGCTCTTTAGACATGCGCCCCCTGATCACATAAGATCAGTACTCATATTTTTGGCCTTATTGGACGATTTACAGTCCAACCGGCAATCGTAATACGCTAGTTTCATCGATATTATCCCTGCGGCAATCCGTCACGATAATCCGCTGGGTCACGGTTGATCCCGGCAATCTCGCGGACCAGTTTCTGCAGAATGGAAATGGCAAACCGGCGTTTGTTGTCGGCGATCATGACAAAGGCGCCACGGCCGCCGATAATCTCTCGTTTATAGTGTTCGAATAGTGGCAGGCCACCGCCGCCGCCGATTACGCCGCCGCGGAAGGCGACCACCAGAGCATTGATGGTAATCCCTTGGGAAAGCGCCGCCGCCCTTGCTGGCACTAACGGCGGCCCGCCGATCTGCGGTCCGTCGCCGGAGATATCGATGATCTTGCGGGTTCCGTCGTAATTATTCGACACGATCATGGCTGTCGCCTTAAGAATCGCACCGCTGATCGAATTGTAACCGAGCGCCCGCCGCGGAGCCGCGAGAAGGCGGGAAGCGAACGCCTTGGCGGAAGCTGCATCCCCGATCACCATCCAATCGACGATGGTGTGGATCGATCCCTCACCTCCCCACTCGATGAACGCCACGGCGATCTTGCGATGCGCGCCTGAGGTAATGGTGGTGAGGATGTCGGGATGGGTGATCGCGGCGGCATAGCCCGCGCGCTGGAGGCGGAATTCGTTTTCGTCGATCGAACCCGAACCATCGACTCCAAACACGAGTTCGACATCGACCTTCTGCGCCGCCGCGAGCGTCGGCAGGACGATGATCAGGAATAGAGCCAAGACCGGCGCGGCCACGATTGCGAAACCGTAGCTTGACCGCAGTGCTGATCGTTCGTTTATCCGGCGGAACCGCCCTTCCATTGTTGCCCTTTTCTGAAAGTACGCTTACGCGGCACCGCAAGATCGTGACTTATTTCCGCGACCATTTGGTCGCGATCTTCGGGATCGCTTGGCCGTCGACAAAAATATCATCGACGTTTTCGTTGTAAAAACATAGGAGATCCTTGAGCCGTGGGCTTTCGGCAATCGGATCGGGATAGTACCAGACGATATCCTCGTGCAGCGCGCTGTCGATCCGTGCGCTGTAGTACGAAGCGATCCCCTTGTAGGGACAAACTGTCGTGGTTGGCGATGGTTCGAGGAGTTCGGTCCTGACGTCCTCGCGCGGAATGTAGTAGCGCGTCGGCAGGCTGGTCTCGAAAAGAAATCTCGCCCGGCGCGTCTCGGCGACGATTTCGCCACCCAACACCACCTTTACCGGCCGCTCGCTATCGACCACATCGATCCGGTGGTAGGGATCGCGGGGATGGACGAAGACTTCCTCGTCCTCCTCGTACCAGTGGTCCATTCGGCCCCAATAGAACGATACGAAGTCCTTGATCTCGGCGATTTCGGGATAGGGATCCTCGTAGGTCCAGACGCTGTTTTCCAGCGCCTTCCCGGCAACATCGATGGTCCAATAGCTGGCATCGCCCTTCCACGGACAAAAGGTGGAATGCTCGGTTCTGGTCAGCAGATCGAGGTGCACGTCCTCGCGCGGAAAATAGTAGACCGGCAGGTGTTTGGGCTCGTAAAGCAGGCGCATTGATGTGCTGTCGGCGATAGTCTCGCCATTGAAGCTACAACGCACCCGCCGCGGGCTCGGCTCGAAGCGCAAATTGTAGTCGGGGTTCTTGATGTAGCCCGATTGGGGCCGTTCTTTGGTCAGCACCTGTTGGCTCATTGCTTCGTTCCTCCTGTAGCGCGAGCTTTCTCTGGATATAGGCATAAAAGACCTTCAGACGAGGCCTCGGCGACGCCGCGCTCGGTGATCAGCCCCGTGACCAAGCGGCCAGGTGTCACATCGAATGCGTAATTTCCGGCCCGGCTGTTGCCTGGAGTGATCGATATCGTGGCCAGCGAGCCGTCGTCGGCGCGCCCGGATATCCGAGTAACCTCGGCAGGGTCGCGTTCTTCGATGGGAATTTCGGCGACCCCGTCAGCGATGCTCCAATCGATCGTGCTGAAAGGCAGGGCGACGTAGAAGGCGATCCCGTTGTCGTGGGCTGCGAGCGCTTTGAGATATGTGCCGATCTTGTTGCAGACATCGCCGTTCGCCGCAGTTCGATCGGAGCCGGTGATGCACAGATCGACGCGGCCACGCTGCATCAAATGGCCGCCGGCATTATCGACAATGACTGTATGGTCTATCCCGTGCTTGCCGAGTTCCCAGGCTGTCAGCGCCGCGCCCTGGTTGCGCGGGCGGGTCTCGTCGACCCAGACATGAACGGGAATGCCCTCGTCGTACGCGTGGTAGATCGGAGCCAGAGCGGTTCCCCGATCGACCGTGGCCAGCCAGCCGGCGTTGCAATGGGTGAGGATATTGACCGGACGGTCCTTGCCGGCCCGCTGCCAGGCCTGCGCGATCAGTGCCGCGCCGTGCGTGCCGATCGCCTGGTTGGTGACGACGTCTTCGTCGCAGATTTCGGCCGCTTTCTGGTAGGCAGCCTTGGCTCGCGCGCTTTGCTCGCAGGCACGCAAATGCTGGAGCATCACATCAAGCGCCCAGCGCAGATTGATTGCCGTCGGCCGGGTCGCGAGGAGGTTCTCGCAGGCCGCATCGAGCGCATCGTCCGTGGTTTCGGCGTGCATGGCCAGGCAAATACCGTAGGCAGCGGTGGCCCCGATCAGCGGCGCCCCGCGCACCTGCATGGTACGGATCGCGTGGGCCGCATCTTCGGCGCTTTGCAGGCACACTGTCTCGAAGGCATGGGGAAGCTTGGTCTGATCGATGATCTCCACCGACCATCCGTCCTCCGCCAACCAGATGGTGCGGTAGGGTTTGCCGTCGACATGCATAGCTTGGGGAGCTTAGCGGAGCAATCGAGCCGGCTCAACGATCGCTGCGCGGACTTGACAGGGCGTATGACCTAAATTAGAACATAATAAGAACAAACGGGTCGCCAATCATGAACCACCTCTTTTCCGACAATCCCGGCCGCCTTGCGGCGTTGCGCACCCGCATCGCCCGCATGGAGAGTGTCGGTGGCGCGCGCGCCGGCAGTAACAGCGTTTTTTCCCTTGGCGCGCCGGAGATCGACGCAGCATTGCCCTGGGGCGGCTTGCCGGCGGGCTGCCTGCACGAGATATCCGGCGCCAGTGAGCGGGACGCCGCGGCGGCGGCCTTCGCCGCCTTTGTGCTGGCACGATTGGCGGGCGGTGAGGACGCCGGGTCTTCAGGGCATCGTCCCGTTTTATGGATTACCGCCGGGCGCGGACCCTACGCCCCCGCCCTGCCCGCCTTCGGGCTCGACCCGGCGCGGGTCACGCTGGTCCGCGCGCGCCGGCCGGTTGACGCTCTGTGGGCCCTGGAAGAGGCGCTTCGCTGCGCTGACCTTGCTGGCGTCGTCGCCGAGGACGCCGACCCCGATTTCCCGGCCAGCCGGCGGCTGCAGTTGGCGGCCGCGGACTCGGGCGTGACCGCCCTCCTCCTGCGTCCCGAAGCCAAAGCCCTGTCAACAAACGCCCTACAGGCAAGCGCCCTGCCTGCAAGTGCAAGCGTCACCCGCTGGCGGGTAAGGCCCATATCCAGCGTTCCCGGCCCGCTCGCCCATGGATCGCGCGAAAGAGCGCTCGGCGCGGCGCGCTGGCAGCTCGAACTCTTGCGCTGCCGCGGCGGACGTCCCCACGAATGGCAAGCCGAGTGGCATCATGAAACGAATCGTCTCCGTGTGGTTGCCGATGTTTGCGATCGATCGTCTGACGCGGGCGTCCGGCAAGCCGCGGCCTGAGTCCCCACAACCTGAGCCCTCAACGCTTGAGTCACGGACACTCGTCACGGCCACGGGCGAGCACGGGCGGCTTGTCGTCGTCGCCACGAGCCGAGAGGCGATGATTGGCGGGATTGCGCCTTCGATGCCGCTTGCCGACGCCCGCGCCTTGATCCCCGGGCTTGGCGTCTGGCAAGCCGATCTGGTGGGCGATGCGAAAGCCCTGGCCCGGCTCGCTGGCTGGTGTGCTCGCTATACGCCCTGGGCGGCGGCCGAGGAAACGACGCCGGCGGGAACCGGCGGTCTGTGGCTCGACATCACCGGCTGCGCGCATCTCTTTGGCGGCGAGCACGCTCTTCTGGATGATCTCATCAAACGGCTCGGCCGGTTCGGCTTTACAGCCCAGGCGGCGATTGGCGACACCCCCGGCTCAGCCTGGGCCTGGGCCCGGTTCCGTGGGTCCGAGGACGATCCGGTCCTGCCGCGGGGGGGCGCCCGCGCCGCGCTGGCGGCGCTGCCGGTTACCGCCCTGCGCCTCGGACCCAGCGTCGTCGAGACCTTAGGCAAGCTTGGCCTGCGGCGGATCGGCGAGCTCTACGAGCTCCCCCGCGCCGCCCTCGCTGCCCGCTTCGGCGATGGGGTACAGCGGCGCATCGATCAGGCCCTCGATCTTCTCGACGAGCCGATCTCCCCGCGCCGACCGATCGCCCCTTTCGTCGCCCGCCTCGCCTTCCCCGAGCCGGTGAGCCAGCCGGCCGACATCGCCGGCGCCCTCGAACGCCTGCTGGCAAGCTTATGTGCGCGGCTCGAAACCGAGCATCTGGGGGCTCGGCGGCTCGCCTTCACCATCCACCGCAGCGACGCCAGCATCGCCACCGTCACCGTTGGCGCCAGCCGGCCAGTCCACGACCCAAACCACCTCATGCGGCTCTTCGCGCCCAAGCTCGAACGGCTCGATCCGGCCGGTCTGGACGGCCATAGCGGCGTCGAAGTCGCGGTGCTGGCGATCCCCGCGGTCGCCGCCTTCACGGCCGAGCAGACCAAGATACCCCGGCTTGATGCGGTTGCCGCCTGCCCTTTGAAGCGTCCTTTGGAACACACGCGCACACGCCGCCTCGACCCTGGCCCCAATATCGCGGCGCTCGCCGATCGGCTCGCCGGCCGCCTGGGGGCCGCAAACGTGCTCGCCCTTGGTTTGCGCGAAAGCCACTGGCCGGAACGCGCCGCAACCGCGCACCCGATCCTCGACGGCCCGCCACCGCCAGGATCACCAACAGAGGGATCTTCGGCATGTGCCGGACTCGCCCGCCCCTTGCGCCTCCTCGGCCGCCCCGAACCCATCGAGGTGACCGCCGAAGCCGATGCCGCGCAGCCCCCCGCCGCCTTCCGCTGGCGCGCGCTCACCCACCGCATCGCGCGCAGCGAAGGCCCCGAGCGGATCGAGGCGGAATGGTGGCGGGGCCGCCACGCGCACGCGCGCGACTACTACCGCGTCGAGGACCGCGAAGGCCGCCGCTTCTGGCTCTATCGCGAGCTTGCAGGCAACGGCCAGTCCCCGGGCCGATGGTTCCTGCACGGCGCGTTCGCATGACGAAAACAACAAACCGTAGGGGCGGGTTTAATTCCGGATGAGGGTTGAGACTCCTCCCTACGCCGAGCTTGCGGTGGCCAGCAATTTCAGCTTCCTGCGCGGGGCCTCGCACCCCGAGGAGCTGGTCGAGCGGGCCGCTGGTCTTGGCCACCATGCCGTCGCCATCGCCGATCGCAACTCTCTCGCCGGCGTCGTCCGCGCCCATATCGCCGCCAAGCGTCTTGGGTTTCGCCTCGTCGTCGGCGCGCGGTTGGTGTTGAGCGACGGCTTCGAGGCGTTGGCCTTTCCCACCAACCGAGCCGCCTATGGCCGGCTCTCGCGCCTGCTCACCCTCGGCAAGCGCCGCGCCGAGAAGGGCCAATGCGAGATCACCCTGGAAGATCTCCTGGCCCACGGACAGGGCCAGATTTTCGTCGCCCTGCCACCCGAACGGCCCGACGCTGGGTTCGGCGAAAAGATCGCCCGGCTGAACGGCCTGAACAGCGCCGAATGCTTCCTTGCGGCAGCGACGCTCCATGGCGACGACGATGACCGAAAGCTCGCCCGCCTTGCCGGCTTCGCCGAGCGCTGGAGCGCCGGCCTTGTGGCCACCAATGACGTCCACTACCACATCTCCGAACGGCGAGCGCTCCAGGACGTGCTCACCTGCATCCGCGAGCACTGCACGATCCGCGAGGCCGGATTTCGCCTCGCCGCGAACGCCGAGCGGCACCTCAAATCCCCGGCCGAGATGGCGCGGCTTTTCCGCCATTACCCCAAAGCCATCGCCCGTTCGGTCGAGATCGCCGAGCGCTGCCGCTTCAGCCTCGACGAGCTGCGCTACGAATACCCGATCGACCCCGCACCCGGCGGGCGCAGCCCCCACGAAGAGCTCGAACGGCTGACCTGGCTGGGGGCCCGCAAGCACTATCCAGCCCAAATTCCGAAAAAAGTACGCGCCACCCTCATCCACGAGCTGACGCTCATCGCCGAGCTCGATTACGCCCCCTACTTCCTCACCGTCCACGACATCGTCCGCTTCGCCCGGAAACGCGGCATCCTCTGCCAGGGCCGGGGCTCGGCGGCGAATTCCGCCGTCTGCTACTGCCTCGGCATTACCGCCGTCGATCCCGAGCGGGTCGAACTTTTGTTTGAGCGTTTCATTTCGGCTGAGCGCGACGAGCCGCCCGACATCGACGTCGATTTCGAGCACGAGCGCCGCGAGGAGGTGATCCAGTATATCTACGAGAAATACGGCCGCGAGCGCGCCGGGATCGCCGCCACTGTCATCACCTACCGCGCCCGCAGCGCCATCCGCGAGGTCGGCAAGGCGATGGGGCTCTCTGAGGACGTGTGTGGCGCGCTGGCCGGCACCGTCTGGGGCTGGTCGAGCGACGGCGTCGAAGACCGTTCCATCCGCGAGGCCGGGCTCGACCCGGGCGATCCGACGCTTCGCCTCGCCGTCGATCTGGCGCGCGAATTGATCGGCACGCCCCGGCACCTCTCCCAGCATGTCGGCGGCTTCGTCATCACCAAGGGACCGCTGGCCGAGGTGGTGCCGATCGAGAACGCCGCCATGGCCGAGCGCACCTTCATCGAGTGGGACAAGGACGACCTCGACGCCCTAAGCATCCTCAAGATCGACGTCCTCGCCCTCGGTATGCTGACCTGCATCCGCAAGGGCTTCGATCTCCTGGCCCGGCACTATGGCAGGCGCCTCAGCCTGGAGAGCGTGCCGACGGAGGATCCAGCCGTTTACGACATGCTGTGCCGTGCCGATTCGGTCGGCGTCTTCCAGGTCGAGAGCCGGGCCCAGATGTCGATGCTGCCGCGCCTGAAGCCGCGCAGTTTCTACGACCTCGTCATCGAGATTGCGATCGTCCGGCCCGGCCCGATCCAGGGCGACATGGTCCATCCCTATTTGCGCCGGCGCAACGGCGAGGAGCAGGTCGATTTCCCTTCCCAGGAACTACGCCAGGTCCTCGGCAAGACCCTTGGCATCCCGCTCTTTCAAGAGCAGGCAATGCGCATCGCCATCGTCGCCGCCGGCTTCACCCCGGCCGAGGCTGACGCCTTGCGCCGGGCCATGGCAACCTTCCGCAAGACCGGTAAGATCCACGGCTTCCGCGATAAGATGGTGGGCGGCATGGTTGACCGCGGCTACGAGGAAGATTTCGCCGAGCGTTGCTTCCGTCAGATCGAGGGCTTTGGCGATTACGGATTTCCCGAAAGCCATTCGGCCAGCTTCTCACTGCTCGCCTATGTCTCGGCTTGGCTCAAATGTCACTACCCCTCGGTCTTTGCCGCCGCTCTGCTCAACAGCCAGCCGATGGGCTTCTACGCGCCGGCCCAGATCGTGCGCGACGCAAGCGAGCACGACGTTACGGTGCTCCCCGTCGACGTCAATGCGAGCGATTGGGACTGCACGCTTGAGCCCACCCCAAACCCTCGCTCTTTGGATCAGAAAGAAGACGAAGAAAGAATCGGCGATACTTCCTTTGCCCTTCGTTTGGGGTTTCGACAGATCAAGGGGATGCGCGAGGAATATGCCGGGCAGTTGCTTGCCGCGCGCGGCAACGGCTACCCCGACATGCTCGGCCTGTGGCGGCGCGCCGGCCTGGCGCCGGCGGTGCTCGAACGCCTGGCGCGCGCCGATACCTTCGGCTCGATGGGGCTCGACCGGCGCAAGGCCCTGTGGGCGGTCAAGGCCCTCGGCCCCGAACCCCTCCCCCTCTTCGCCGCCGCCTACGAAGAAGAGCAGGGCAACGAGCCCGAGGTCAGGCTTCCCGCCATCGGCCTCGGCGAGCAGGTGATCGACGATTATGCGAGCCTGCGCCTCTCGCTCAAGGCGCACCCGCTTTCCTTCCTGCGCGAGGGCCTATCGGAACGGGGCGCCGTGCCCAACAAGCAACTCAAGACGCTTGCCGACGGCGCCCGGGTCACGCTCGCCGGTCTGGTGCTGGCGCGCCAGCGGCCGGGCACCGCCAAGGGCGTGATCTTCGCCACCCTCGAGGACGAGACAGGGGTCGCCAATATCATCGTCTGGCCGCCGATCTACGAGCGCTACCGCCGGATCGTGCTCGGCGCGAGGCTGATCATGGTGCGCGGAAAACTGCAGCGCGAAGGCATCGTTATCCACATAATCGCCGACAAGCTCGTCGATCTGACACCCCTGCTGAGCACCCTCGCTGACTATCCGCAAACTAGGGTCCGCGGCAAAGATGTCGAGCGCGCCCAGGCCGACCCGCGGGCGCTTCTGCTGGCCAAAATCCGCCACAAACGCGACTACCCTTCCCGGGATTTTCATTGAAACTCAGCGTTATTTCAGCGCACCCGCCATCCATTCGGCAACGGCATCGCGTTGTTTCTTGGATAGGTGCAGCCCCGCCTTCGAGCGGCGCCACAGCACGTCCTCGGCCGTTTGCGCCCATTCTTTCTCGACGAACCAGGCGAGTTCGCGCTCGTAAAGGCCGGCGCCGAAATGTTGGCCCATCCCCGCGATCGCCTTAGCTTCGCCGATCAGGGCCGGCAGCAGGCTACCGTGACGGCGGGCCAGCGCATGAAGATGGTCGGATGGCAGCCAGGGGTAGCTCTTTTCCAGGCCAACAACGAACATTTCGAAATCGGCGCCGGGAATTTCGCCGCCCGGCAGGATCGCGGCGTCGGTCCAAGCTCCGCCCTTGCGGCGGAACCAGGGGATCAGTTTGTTGACGACCTTCTCCGACAGGCGGCGATGGGTGGTGAGTTTGCCGCCAAATACGGTGAGCACCGGGGGCACCGACGGCGGGCTGCCATCGATCAATAGCTTGTAGTCGCGCGAAATCGCCTTGGCCTCGGTGGAGCCGTCGTCATAGAGGGGACGAACCCCGGCGAAAGACCAGCGCACATTGTCCGGCGTAATCGGTTTGGCCAGATAGTCGCTGGCTGTGCGGCACAAATATTTTATTTCCTCGACGCTGGCTTGCGGTGGGTGGCTCATATCGTCGAGGTGCATTTCGGTCGTGCCGATCATGGAGAAATCTCGCTCGAAGGGCAGGATGAAGATCACCCGCTCGTCGGGGTTTTGAAGTATCAGCGCGTGCTTACCATCGTGAACGCGCGGCACAACGATGTGGCTGCCCTGGACAAGCCTCAACCCACCATCGATCTCGAGCCCGAATATGCCGCGCGCGACCTCCTCCGCCCAGGGTCCGGCGACGTTGACGATGGCGCGCGCCGCGATTTCCTGGTGTAGGCCCGAGCCGGTATCGCGCAACTTTACCCGCCAAGCCGGTCCCTCGCGCCGCGCGGCGACGACCTCGGTGCGTGGCAGGATCTTGGCGCCCAATACGCCGGCGGCGCGCAGTGTCAAAATAACCAGACGCGCATCGTCGACCCAGCCATCAGAATAGGCAAACCCGTGAGTATATTGCGCCGCTAGCCCCGCGCCCCAGGGCGGCCCGCGCAGATCGACGGATCGACTGCGTTTGAGTTCGGCCGCGCCGAGGAAATCGTAGAATGCCAAGCCAAGGCGCATGAGCCAGCGCGGCCGCAAGCCCCGACGCCAGGGCAGGACGAAGTCGAGCGGCCAGGCGATGTGCGGCGCGGCGCGTAACAGGCGGGCGCGTTCGGCTAACGATTCGCGAACCAGCCCGAACTCGTAATAGCCCAGATAGCGCAGGCCGCCATGGACCAACTTGCTCGACGCCGACGATGTGGCGCCGCCGAAATCGCCCTTGTCGGCGAGCACGACTTTGAGGCCACGGCCGGCGGCATCGCGGGCGATCCCAGCCCCGTTGACCCCGCCACCGATGATCAGAAGATCAAATTCCCGCACCGCCCCACCCGTCACGCCGTCGCTTGCCCACTCTCGGTGACCGTCGACCCACCGGCCGAAGGACCGTCAACCTATGCTAGACCGCTCGATAAATCCTGTCTTATGCGCGGTCACCTAAACCACTCTTCGGCAGAAAGTTCCTACGCCTTCAATCGGGTGACGATTTTGTTCTCGCTGATTAGAGTTCTGTGCACCGGGCACTTGTCGGCGATCTCGAGCAGACGCTGGCGCTGGTCCGGATCGAGTTCACCGATCAGTTCGATTTCGCGCTCGATCTGATCGATCTTGCCCTCTTTGGTCTCGCAGTCCGCGCAGTCCGAAGCGTGGATCTTTTCATGGCGCAGGCGTACGGCAACCCGGTCGAGCGGTAGTTTCTTGCGGTCCGCGTAGAGGCGCAGGGTCATGGCGGTGCAGCCACCAAGCGCCGCTTGCAAAAGATCGTAGGGGGTCATGCCGGTGTCGAGCCCCCCGACCGATACCGGCTCGTCCATCACGACGGTGTGGGACCCAGTGGTGACCCGGTTGGTGAATTTGCCCTTGCCGGTTTCCTCGACGAGCATCCAATCCGGCTCGACCGAGGGCATCGGCGCCGGTTCTTTCAGGTCCTGCCCGCCGATATATCGTGAGGCCCAGGACGACAGCAAATCTGCGACATAGATTGCGTCGGCCTTTTTGCTCAGAAGGTGATCGGCGTCGTCGAGCGAAATGAAACTCTTCGGGTGCTTGGCGGCAAGGAAAATCTGGCTGGCGTTCTCGATCCCCACCGTCTGATCCCGTGGGGCGTGAAAAACCGCGAGTGGCCTTTTCAATTTGCCGATCGATTCCTCAAGTTTGACAGACGATATATCGTCGAGGAATTGCTTTTGAATGCGGAATGTGCGACCGGCGATGGTGACCTCGGCCTCACCCTTGGCCTCGATCTCGGCGCGCGCCGGGGCGATAATATGGGCGACATGCGCCGGATCTGCGGGGGCGCCGATGGTGGCGATCGCCCGCGCCTCGGGAATTTCGGCGGCTGCGGCGAGCACGGCTGAACCACCGAGGCTGTGGCCGATGAGGAGCGCCGGAGCCTGGCGGTTGGCGCGCAGCCAATCGCTAGCGCGAACCAGATCGCCGACGTTGGAGGAGAAGTTGGTGTTTGCAAAGTCTCCGCCGCTGGCCCCAAGGCCGGTGAAATCAAAGCGCAGGACCGCGATACCGTGCTCTGCGAGCGCGCCTGCGATTCGCGAGGCGGCAAAGATATCCTTCGAGCAGGTGAAGCAATGCGCGAAGAGCGCGTAGGCATTGGGCGGACCCTTTGGGTTGTCGAGACGCGCGGCAAGGTCTTCGCCCAACGAGCCAGCGAAGGTGATCTTCTCACTGCTGCCGGTCACTGCGGCCCCTCCTATTTGCGGCGCAAGGATACCTGCGCTGGTGAATCCAGCCGGGCCATGGCCAGTATGTCATCCATACCGGCAAGCCGTTTGCTGGGATCGATCAGAAAGCCAATGCCGGAGCAGATGCGGATGTTGGAAGCGGTCGAACACGACGCCGTGCCGCCGATCTTGCAGCCCGCTTTGATGCACGCCTTGCGCTTTTTGTAAGTATCCTTGCCCGAGTACCGGCAGTACTGGCCGCAAGTGCTTCCCGAGCGGCAGATGTAACAGCCGTCGGCGCGGACGGCCGATGGAGGTAGAGCGCCGAGCAACAGCATTGCCAGCGCCAAAACGATCAGTCGATACATCCTTCTGATCCTCTAGTTGCCTTCGAACGCTTGCATCGTGACGGGGTTGCGTTCTATCCGCAACCTGCCTGTGCGGATGTCCGCGCCGGTGGTGGCAAATGCTGGCATCGGCTAGGTTAGCCGCCTTGCCACGTCCGACAATGGATAGCAGCTTATGGATCGAGAAGACGTTGAAATCAAACATCGCGAAGTCGTCTATGAGGGCTATTTCCGGATGGACCGCTACCGGCTACGCCATCGCCTGTACGACGGCAGCTGGAGCGGCGAGGTCACCCGCGAGCTGTTCGAGCGCGGCCATGCAGCCGCTCTTCTTCCCTATGATCCAGTGCTCGATGCGGTCGTCCTGATCGAGCAATTTCGCATCGGCGCCTATGCCGCGGGTTGGAAGCCGTGGTTGATCGAAATCGTCGCCGGTATCATTGAACCCGGCGAAAAGGCCGAAGATGTCGTCCGGCGCGAGGCCACCGAAGAAGCTGGGCTCACGGTGAGCGAGCTCCTGCCCATCGCAGAATATCTGCCTAGCCCGGGCGGAACCTCTGAGACCACGGCGCTGTTTTGCGGGCGTGTCGATGCCGCGCGGGCGGGCGGCATCCATGGGTTGGCGGACGAAAACGAGGATATCGAAGTCTCCGTCCACGAGAGCAGAGATATAATGGCGCTGATATCCTCAGGTCGTATCCGTAATGCGGTGAGCCTGATCGCCTTGCAATGGTTCGTGCTAAACCGACAGACGCTGCGCCAACGCTGGCGCTAAGGTTTCGCGGGCTTCCGCCCGCTATTTGCCGCGGGTTTAATTTGCGAAGCAGGCTTTTTTGTCGGTGCCTTTGCTTTACTGGTCTTGGTCTTTCCGGATGTCGCCGATTTATCTTTGCTAACGTATCTCGACGCCGCCGAACGGCGGGCTTTTGACAATTCCAACCAAGCGTGATCGAGACCCTTAGTCATGTCCTTCCAGGCGCGCGCGCTGGATTTGCTGAACAGATTGAACTGTTTCTGGGCGTTCTTTTGATGGAGCGTCAGATCGCTCCAGAGTTCCGCGACACCGCTGCCCCCCGACCGCGCCAATTCGGCAGACTTGGCGCTGTAGCTGGCAATCGCCTCACGCAAGGATTTGATTTGGGGCTCGGCACGATCCATGAATGCCAGAACATCCTTTTCCAGACTGGCCGCGTTCCTTTCGACGAATTTGTCGAAATCCTCGACCGCATTCTCGGCTGTGGCGTAGCCCTTGTCCGTACGCTTGACGGCCTCGGCCTTCAGCTCTTCGAGTTGCTCGCGCAGCGCCGCTGAGCGTTTGCTCAGTGCCTCCCATTCTTTGTCGATGCCGGCGCCGACCTTGGCGATGAAGGCGTCGAAATCGCCCAGCGCCTTTTCCATTGCGACGACCTTGCTGTCCACCGATTTCATACTTCGCTTGCCGATTTCGGCGATGCTTGCCTGGAGTTTCTTTTGGCGTTTCTGAACATCCTCGACCGCCGTATTCAATCCATCGATGGCGTGGGTTTGAAGGTCTTCCGCATAGCGCTGTGCTGATTGCACAGCTGCGCCCAGTTCCGTCATCGCCGTTCGCTGGTTTCGGCTTTCGGAAGCTTTGCTACGCACCGGTTTTCTGCGCGTTTGCAATTTGCCGGTTGTGTTCTTTTTCGCCATTGCGTTCGCTCGGTAAAGCTCGATTTAAGTCACCACGTTCGATGCGCAAGCAGTTGGGACCCGCTATTGATCGCCACGAGTGCTGCCGATAGCATGCGCTGGTCCCTTGCCCCAAGACAAGACCATTCAATGGATGTTCGCGACGGATTTATTGGCACGATAGGCAACACACCGCTCATCCGGCTAAACCGTGCCTCGGCGGAAACCGGATGCGATATCCTGGGCAAGGCGGAATTCCTCAATCCGGGCAGCTCGGTCAAAGACCGCGCCGGGATCTACATCATCCTCGATGCCGAGGAGAAGGGTACGTTGAAGCCAGGCGGAACCATCGTCGAGGGGACTGCCGGCAATACCGGGATCGGCCTCGCGCTGGTGGCTAACGCGCGCGGTTACAAAACGGTAATCGTCATCCCCGATACCCAGAGCCAGGAAAAAAAAGACATGTTGCGCCTGTGCGGCGCGCGGCTCGTCGAGGTGCCGGCCGTCCCGTACAAGAACCCGGAGAACTACGTCCACGTCGCCGGCCGCATGGCTGAGGAATTGGACAAATCGGAGCCCAATGGCGCGATCTGGGCGCAACAGTTCGACAACATTGCCAACCGTGACGGGCACTACAAATCCACCGGACCCGAGATCTGGCGCCAGACCGACGGCAAGGTCGACGGGTTCGTTTGCGCCGTCGGCACCGGCGGCACCCTCGCCGGTGTCGCCTTGTATCTGCGAGAGCAGAACAAGGACATCAAGATCGGTTTGGCCGATCCCATGGGGGCAGCGCTCTATAACTACTACAAGAACGGTGAATTGAAGGCCGAAGGAAGCTCGATCACCGAGGGCATTGGACAGGGACGGATAACCAAGAACCTCGAAGGATTGGAGATCGATTTGCCCTATCAGATACCCGACGATGAGGCAGTGCCGATTTGTTTCGAGCTGCTTGAGTATGAAGGGCTTTGCCTTGGCGCATCGAGCGGTATCAATGTCGCCGGGGCTATCAGGATGGCGCACGATCTCGGGCCCGGACATACTATCGTCACCATCCTTGCCGACTTCGGAACCCGCTACCAAAGCAAGCTCTTCAACCCCGATTTTCTGCGCGAGAAGAACCTGGCGGTACCCGAATGGCTCGAAGCGGCATTCGGTACGCCAGCGAAGTAAGGTCGCCAAAGTATGAGCTACGCCAATCCCGAAGCGCTGGTCAGCACCGAATGGCTCGCCGATCATCTCTCGGCGCCTGACGTACGCGTGGTGGACGCTTCGTGGTATTTACCGGCGATGGAACGCGACGCCAAAAGCGAGTTCGCAGGGCAGCATATCACAGGCGCAGTGTTCTTCGACATCGACGAGATCGCCGATACTGAAGATCCCTTGCCGCACATGTTGCCGAGCACCGAGAAGTTCTCCTCGCGAATGCGACGTCTGGGGCTCGGCGACGGCGCACGCATCGTCGTCTATGATGGTTTTGGCCTATTCAGCGCGCCACGCGTCTGGTGGATGTTTCGATTTTTTGGACACGAGGACGTCGCCGTGCTCGATGGTGGACTGCCAAAATGGCTGGCAGAGAATCGTCCCGTTGTAAGCCAGCCCTCACGGGTGCAGGAACGGCACTTCACCTCGCGCATGAACAGCTTCATCGTGCGAAATTTCCGCCAAATCAAAGCAAACCTCGATAGCCGCCGAGAACAAATTCTCGACGCCCGTTCGGCCGGACGCTTCGCCGGGACCGAGGCTGAACCTCGAACCGGTCTAAGATCTGGCCATATCCCGGGCAGCCTCAATCTGCCGTTCGGCGAGATTCTCGATCCAACGGACCAGACTCTCCTGCCGGCCAAGGCGTTGCGTGCCAAATTCGAGAATGCCGGCATCGATCTTGGAAAGCCCGTGGTCACGACTTGCGGCTCGGGTGTCTCCGCCGCCGTGCTCGCGCTGGCGCTCCATCTCGTCGGGCACCGCGACGTCGCGGTATACGACGGCTCGTGGAGCGAGTGGGGAGCGGTGGAGGATGCCCCCGTTGAGCCCTAAATCGAAATCCAACCAACTAGAATGCATCGTCACATATCTTGAGATGCGCTCGGCGCCCAGCCATCCCAATATCCTGCCAAGCGGACGTAAGGTCGCGTTGGTAAGGGCCGAGCGGCCAACAGTCTCATTCTACCGCTACCTCTACAACACCATCGGCGAGGACTGGCTGTGGTGGGAACGCCGCGCTTTGTCGGACGCGCAGCTCGCCAGGGAGATCCACGATTCGAATGTTGAAATCTTTGTCCTCTATATCGATGGCGTGCCGGCCGGTTATGCCGAGCTCGACTTGCGTATTGAGGCGGAGGTCGAGCTTGCTTATTTTGGGTTGATCCCCGAATTCATCGGCCGTGGTCTTGGACGCTACCTGCTCGGCTGGACTATCGACGAAGCCTGGCAACGCAAGCCCGAGCGGGTCTGGTTGCACACTTGTAACTTCGACCACCCCAAGGCAATCGCCACCTATCAAAAAGCGGGTTTCGTTCCCTACAAACAAGAAACCACGACGATCGAGGATCCGAGAGCAAGCGGCCTTATCCCGAAAAATATCGTACTGCCCCGCTCAAGTCGGCCCGAGTGAGGTGGGTTCTTGCTTGCCGCAGTTGCGCACCTGATGTTTATTTGCGCACAAGCGAGCCTGCCAAACACAAGCGACACATTATGGAGAAAGGAATGTTTCGTACCCTCGTTCGCGTGGTGTTAGTTATGATGTTCACAGCCACGACCGGTATTTTCCTCGCGGCGTGCAACACCATCGAAGGCCTCGGCAAGGACATCGAAGCGGGCGGCAAAGCGACCAGCGGTGCCGCCCGGGACGTGAAGAAAAAGCTCTAGCCACTTACCTCAAAACGACCAAGTGAGAGGCG
>JAPULJ010000761.1 GCA_027295145.1 Alphaproteobacteria bacterium
CATATACATATTTATGAGTTTCGCATCCGGATGTTAAATGAAGAAGTTCTTTGGTTAACAAATGCATCATAATTACCTCATGTTGAGACCATATTGGTTAACGCAGAAAGTATTTAGAAATATTCATGCCCGGAAACGGAATAATTATCCGGCGACTCTCAGAATAACCGGGTCTCCCGCGACCGCGCCGACCACCCCAACCCGCGGGTTCCGCCACCAACACATGGCGATTCAGGGAAAAACCGCAGCGCCGGTGCCGGCATCCGCGGAAAGCCGTAGGGAGTTTCGCCATAAAGCCGGTACGGAGATTGGGTAACAGGGGCAAAAGCCCGGGCGGTCAGATTGAGGCCGCCTGTTGTCTGGCCAGGTCCTGGCAGGTAGCGGACGGCTGGGGCGTCAAGCACCTTGAGCCGGACGCCGAGGTAGTCCCAGAACGGGATGCCGAGCTTGGCGCAGGTCTTCATTAACCCAAGATAAGGCGACCCGGGCCTCGCGGCCGGCCTCGGAGCGGGTGCCGCCGAAGATCAAGGGAGTGTCCCTACCTCATCTCGTGCCGTCACATGCCGCATTCATTACAAGGATGAATTCAGCAAAAGAGCAGAACCTTATCAAAAAATGATGATGGGACCGGGCGGGGGAAATTGTTCTGACCACACTCGCCCAGGAGCTACAAGTGCCGCTTCGACGTCCCGCGGCATGGATTGCGCCAGACGATCGAGTTCACGATAAGGGAGCAGACCGGCATCGGATGAGATCTCGCTATCATGGAATTCTTGCTTGAGACGCCGGCCGAAATCGACCCGGAGAGACCCCAGTTTAGAGTCACCCATCGGGTACGCCGACTTGACCGCTGAATCCGTCGTAACATTTTGAATGTTATAGATGAATCGTCTAAAAAAGTCACGAAAACGGCGCTGCTAAATGGGAAATCCGGGTCAATATCACCTAAGTGTTGCTGTTGCAAACTGCCGCGATCGGGACACCATCCGTATCGTCGAGCGACACATCGAGAAGGCGCGCGACGGTGGGCGCGAAGTCCTCGAACCTTACCGGGTGATTGAGCGCTCCGGGTACGACGCCCGGGCCTGTCGCGAGTAAGAAACCAATCAGATCGGCTTCGTGCTCGCCCTTTTTGCTGCTGTATACCGGATCGATGCGACCAACCGTTGGCGATTCGATCGATGTCGGCGAAGCTACGGCCCAGCGAACAATGAGATCCGGCAAATCACCGGCATTTTCACTCAAATCCAGGTCGCAAGACCGTATGACCTCGGAGACCAGTGGCTTTCCTGAGCGACCATCAACGAGCCGGTGCAATTCTTCTGTCAGGTGCTCCATGAATTCCTCGCACTCCCGTCCCGGCTGCACGCGGCCGTTCGATTCGCGCCCGACCATGTTGATCCGGATACCGCTCCACGGATCCTGGGTTGGAAGCTCGAAGCAACGTCTCTGGCTTCGCTCATTCATATAAATTTTGTTGTGCAGCTTTGGTCCGAACTGCCGACGGAGCGGCCGCGCAACACCCTGAATCCAGTGGGGCATCGCGCCCCACATGGACCTCAAAACGGCCGCCCAACGCGATCCAGAGCTTGGCGTGCGGCCCTCGATGCGACGTAGAATCTCGTCGAGAACAAGTGTGCCGTCGCAGGCCGGCCCCATCCCCAGATCGGTGAGGAAAAGGACCGTGGTGTTCTCATCGGCATGCTCGAGGATTCGACCCAAAGCGCGATCGACTTCGACGTAGACGTCCTTGATCGGATCGCCCAACTCCGCTTCCAGCTGGCGATCATGCAGAGGGTGCGCAGGGTCATGGAGGTGCCAGCACTGGTGCCCCACGGAGTGGGTCTCGTCCAGGACTGCAATGAACAAATCCCATTGATTGGAGGCAAGATAGTGACAGGCCATATCGCTCTTGGCTCGGAGGCGGCGGAGCAGTCGGTCGCGAAAATCGCCGAATTCCGCTGGCGTGCGTTCGTTGACGAAGCTGTCGCCCACTGGATCGCCGCCAAACCGGGATACGATCTCAGAAGCAAGCTCGGGTGATGAAGCTGAAATGCTCTTGTCGTGACAATTGTGCATACCCCATTCGACCACCTGCATCCCGTTAATCCCCTTAAAGAGCGGTGCATCTGGTATGTTGATGGCCGCCACCAGTTTCTCCCGCCAGCCATCGCGCAACCAGAACGGGGAAACCCGGTAGGGTTCGGGCCGTTGTGCCGAGTAATGATAGCTCGCTGGATCGAACACGGTTCGCAGGAACTGCCCATGCCGGTAGGCGCCAACGCCGGTGTAGAAATTCGACCACGCTGCTGAGTGGTGCATGCCCAACGAGTTAATCACGGGACCCCAAGCACTGCGCTCCTTTAGCGACGCAAGAACGGGGAGCGTCCCATCCTCGATCCAATCAAGGATGAGCCGACTCTCCATCGCGTCCACGCCGACGATAAGGACCTTGGTAGCCACCCCTATACGCCGTTCCCAGACGGTCCCGTTGGCATCGTGGCATCGGCGGGGGCCGCTGCAAATGCCCTCTCGCGCTCCGGGTCAGACGCACCGATCACCGTCCGTAGATGGTCGGCCAGGCGTACCGTCATAGCGACGATTGTCAATGTCGGGTTGGCGTGGCTGGAGGTCGGAAATACCGCGCTACTGGCGACAAAGAGATTACGCGTACCGAACACGCGACAATTAGGATCGACCACACCGTGCCTGGGATCATCCGCCATGCGAGTCGTACCCATTATATGTCCACCGGCTGGTTTAAACTGCTCGCGGACATCGGCCTCAACATCATCACGATGAAATTGAACATAACCGATTTCATTGCGGCGAAAATGGCGATCGATAAGCTGATGGGCCTTTACAATGCCAGTAACGTCGATTTCGTTACAGTGGAAGTCCATCACAATTCGCCGCATTCCAAATTGATCCAATTCATCAGACAACGCTACGCGGCTATCGCGATTCGGCGTTTGTTCAGTTTGGTACCATATCGCAAAATTCGCGTTTCGAGTTGGCAAGACGATCCCTGGAAGACGACGTTTCTTTAGAAAATGCAGGTAGGCGAAGCGCGGCAAAAATAAGCTCAGCTCTGGTGCCCCCAATAAGATGTTTCGGAAGTGCCTTAGCCACAGTTTATATCCCTCGTCGATTTGCTTTGATGCGGGCTTGTTGAATGAGGGCGGAATCCGTCGGCCAATTCTGCGGATATGCTTGGCAAAGAAGATCGCGGAAAGGATGGCGTTGCCATGATCGGGGTCGACGGGGGGCGGGAAGCCCAAGCCGGCACCGAAATTCGGGATCGAGTACTTACGCTGCGCAGCCTCACTGATATTCAAGCGACGGCGCACATACACACTCTCTCTATCCTTATAATAACCGTGATTCATTTTCCTCGAATCAACCGAGAGAACCGCCGTACTGATGTTCCCGTTGCAATGCTCCATGAAATAGCGCCCGACGAGATCATGGTGATTGCCGATGCCCGCCGGCAGTTGATGACTTGAGGCTAAGAGCAAACGCGGTACCTCGAGTCCGCCAGCCGCTAGGACGAAAACCCGCGCTTTTGCTGTGAAGGTTTTTGCTCCACCTGTGCGAACCTTGAGCGACGAGACCGTCTCCAGGTCGTTGTTCAAGTCGATATCCGTGCATGCCGCATTTATGAAGACACGAAGGTTCGCGCTTTGGCGCAACGGGTCAGAGTAGTCGCGGGCGAATTGGGTTGGCAGGCTCCAGCGCTCCAGAGCGCTCATCACAACCTCATCGTCGAGAACTCCTGGGATCATCTCTGGTACTTGGTCAGGCAGCGCGGTCGAGGCGTCATACGTCATGCTGCCAATATGGCACCATGTGTGTGCTCGTTCGTAATATGGAAGCATCTCGTCGCGTGTTACTGGCCAGCCGCTGTCAGGCACATAGTCGCGTTTCTCAAAGTCAATCGGGTCAAAGAGAAAGCACCGCCCACCCCATACACACGATGTCCCTCCAAGCCGTCGATGCCGGTAGTCTTGCAGAGTGTTCCCGTACCCCCCCGTTACTTGTCCACGAAAGAAATCCTGATTCTCTCGGGACCATCTCTTCCCTCCTGCTTCGAGAATGACGACCTGCAGACCCTGCTGAGCCAGTTCGAGGGCGAGAGGAATGCCGGCCGGTCCACTACCGACGATGCATACGTCGCATTCAATCGTAGCTCCATCACCAACATCTTTGCGCGCGTCGAGGATCATGTTTTCTCAGCCACACTCGTGCGAGCGAGCTGCTCCTCAGAAAAGGTCTGGGAAACTGAAGGGATCGCAATTTCCTTCTACATCACCGACCTACGACATGTCCATTAAGACTACGTAAACCTTGCG
>JAPULJ010000762.1 GCA_027295145.1 Alphaproteobacteria bacterium
CTCAGTCTATCACCAATTTGTCGCTTTAAGGGGCCGGCATCGTTGGCGCCCCGGCGCTCGGGGTGTTATGTTGGGCCGCGTTCGCCCACCTGCCATCTCCAATCACCATTGCGGCCAGCCTGGCGGCTGAAACGGAAATGACAATATGAAAATATTCTCTTCGCCCACTTCGCCTTTCGCGCGCAAAGTCCATGTGACGGCGGCGATCCTCGGTATTAGCGATCGCATCGAGATTGTTGATACGGCGACGACACCGGTTGATACCGATGAGGCGCTTGCTGCCGCCAATCCGCTTGGCAAGCTCCCTGCGTTGGTGACCGACGATGGCGATACGCTCTACGATTCGCGGGTAATCTGCGAGTATCTGGTGTCGCTCGCCGACGACGATAACCTTCTTCCGGCGGCAGGAGCGGCGCGGTGGGCCGCGCTGTGCCAGCAGACGCTTGCCGACGGGCTGATGGAAGCAGCGATTCTGCGCCGCTACGAAGTCGTGCTGCGCCCCGAAGACAAGCGTTCGACCGAATGGGACGAAGCCCAAAGGGAAAAAATCGAACGCACACTCGATGCATTCGAGTCGGGCACAGACGACCTCGCGGATGAGCCCACGAGTGGCACTATTGCGATTGGTTGCGCCCTTGGCTATCTCGACCTTCGATTTGGAGACGAAGGCTGGCGGCAGGACCACCCGAAACTCGCCGAATGGTACGAAGCCTGGGCCCAGCTTCCGGCGATGCAGGCAACCCACATTCCGGCTTAAGACACGCGCCGTGCCCTCACAGCCCCATTTCGCTTCTTCAGCAAATCCCCCGCCGCAATCAATGCGCCGCCGGTTATCAGCGCGCAGGCCGCTGCCAACGCCCAAGTAGGCACGGCGCGGCCGAAGGCGATGAGCAGCATTGTCGAAAGAAGAGGCGTCAAATACATCGCCGCCCCCACCGCCTTGATGTCGCCGCGCTTGCATCCATGGTCCCAGGTGTAGAACGCGGCACCAACCGGCCCCAGCCCGATCCCCAGAATGGCCAGCCATTCGAGCCCGTCCGGCCAAATCGTGCGCTCGAAGGCAATATGGCAGAGGATCGCCAGGATGGCGGCCACCCCGCAATAGCCGCCGATGATGTCAGTCGGCACATGGGCGTAACGTCTGCTCAACACCGAGTAGCTCGACCAAATCAGCGCGCAGGCCGCCGCCGCCAAGTAGCCGAACCAATAGATGCCCTGGAAGCCAAACCCCTTGCCCCCGGCGAGGAGGACCACCGCGCCGGCCAACCCTGCGAAGGCGCCCAGCACGTGATACCAGCGGAGCCGTTCGCCAGGCAGCAGGGCCGAGAACAGGATAATCAGGAGCGGCGCCAAATAGGCGATCAGGCTGGCTTCAACCGCCGGCGCCGAGCGCAAGGCGGTGAAATAAAAGGCGTGGTACCCGAACAGCCCGAATATACCCAAGGCCCAGACACCGACCGGTTGTCGCAGATGCCGCCAGCCACGATCGCGTAAGATGAGCCACTTGGCCAGCGCCAGCGAGAAGCCAACGGTGAAAGTCAGGGCGACAAGCAGGAAGGGCGGCACGCGGCCGCTCATCGTCGTCAACAGCGCCAACGTCCCCCACATCAGCACGGCGGTCCCGCCGATCAGCGTCGCCCGCAAGCGCGCGCCGCTCTCTGCTGCCGCACTCACCCTGTCAGCGCCCGCGTTTCAGCGGACAAAGCAATGATGCGTGCTGTCTCGGACCAAAGCTCGTATTGACTGAGGTCGCCCGGATCGGCCCACAGGATATCGGCCGCATCGCCCCCGGCACGCGCCTCCCCCGCCTGCCAGTCGGCGTCAAAATCGACCAGCGTGTAGTGGTAGCGGATTTCATCGCTGGGATCCCGGGTCAGCGAATCGACCACATCGAGCAGGTTGCCGACGGTGATCTCGATACCCGCCTCCTCGCGAACCTCGCGCGCCGCCGCCTCACGCACCGTCTCGCCGAGCTTCTGCCGCCCGCCGGGCAAGCTCCACGACCCCTCGCGCGGCGGCTTGCCCCGCCGGATCAGCAATACCTCGCCGCCCTTCCAGACGACCACGCCGACGCCGATGACGGGATAGGCAGGGTATTCGCGGGACCTCGAATCCCTCCGTGTTGGCACGGGCCGGAATTCCGAAAATCGGCTCGCCACTTCTCCCTAATACATATGCTGGCCGCCATTGATGCTGAGGGTCGAGCCGGTGATGAAACCGGCGTCGTCGGAGACCAGGAAACAGACGCCGCGGGCGATGTCGTCGGCCGTGCCAAGGCGGCCGACGGGGATGCCCGCGATGATCTTTTCGAGCACCGCCTCGGGCACCGCGCGGACCATATCGGTGTCGACGTAGCCCGGCGCGATGGCGTTCACGGTGATGCCCACGCCGGCGCCTTCCTGAGCCAGCGCCTTGGTGAAGCCATGGATGCCCGACTTGGCGGCGGCGTAGTTGACCTGGCCGTACTGGCCGGCCTGACCGTTGATCGAGCCGATATTCACGATGCGCCCGAACTTGCGCGCGCGCATTCCCTCGATGACGCAGCGGCAGGTGTTGAAGCAGCCGCCGAGGTTGGTGTCGAGCACCGCCTGCCAGCTTTCCTGTTCCATCCGGTGCAGGGTGCCGTCGCGGGTGATGCCGGCGTTGTTGACGACAATTTCGATCGGACCGAGATCCTTCTCGACCACGGCAATGCCTTTCTCGCAGGCCGCGAAATCGCCGACGTCCCATTTGTAATGGGGGATGCCGGTGCGCTCGGTGAAGGCGGTTGCCCGCTCATCATTACCGGCGTAGCTCGCCGCGACCGTGCAGCCGGCCTCCTTCAGCTGAATGCTGATCGCCTCGCCAATGCCCCTCGTTCCGCCGGTAACCAGTGCGACTCGTGACATGATCCTGTTCTCCCTGTTTACTTATTCGGTACTCGGAACTCTCAGTCGCGGGCGACGCACATGGCGATGCCCATGCCGCCGCCGATGCATAATGTTGCCAGCCCCTTGCTGGCGCCGCGCTGGGCCATCTCGTACAACAGGGTGATCAGGATGCGTGTGCCCGAAGCGCCGATCGGATGACCCAGCGCGATGGCCCCGCCATTGACGTTCACCTTATCGGCATCGAGCCCGAGATCCTTCATCACGGCGCAGGATTGAGCGGCGAAGGCTTCGTTCGATTCAACAAGATCGAGATCGGAGACGCTCCACCCAGCCTTTTCCAGCGCCAGGCGGCTGGCCGGGATCGGCCCCGAGCCCATCAGCGCCGGATCGACCCCCGCCGTTGCCCACGATACGATGCGGCCGAGCGGGGTGATACCGCGCTTCGAGGCTTCATCGGCGGTCATCAGGACCATCGCCGCCCCTCCGTCGTTAAGGCCAGAGGCGTTGCCGGCGGTCACCGTGCCGTCCTTGGAAAAAGCCGGGCGCAGCTTGGAGAAGTTCTCGATAACCGAGCCGTGGCGCGGATATTCATCCTCCGCGACGACGGTATCGCCTTTGCGCCCGGCGATGGTCACCGGAACGATCTCTTGCTTGAAGCGCCCGGCTTTCTGCGCCGCCTCGGCCTTGTTCTGAGAAGCCAGCGCGAAGGCGTCCTGCTGCTCGCGGGTGATCTGCCACTTGCCGGCGACGTTCTCGGCCGTCGTGCCCATGTGATAGCCGTTGAAGGCGTCCCACAACCCATCGCGGATCATGGTATCGACGAGCTGGGTATCGCCCATCTTGGTGCCGGTGCGCAAATGCGCGCAATGGGGCGCTTGGCTCATGCTTTCCTGGCCGCCGGCGACGACGATCTCGGCGTCGCCGACGCGGATCGCGGCGAACCCGTTGGCCACCGAACGCAAACCCGAACCGCACACCTGGTTGATCTGGTAGGCCGTGCGCTCGACCGGGATGCCGGCATTGACCGCCGCCTGGCGCGCCGGGTTCATGCCGGCGCCGGCGCTTAAGACCTGGCCCATCACGACCTCAGAGACTTCGCCCGGTTCGATCTTTGCGCGCACGATCGCCTCGCGGATGGCGACCTCGCCGAGATAGGAAGCCGGGACCGATGAAAGACCGCCGTTGAAGGCGCCGATCGGCGTCCGCGCCGCGCTGGCTATTACCACGTCGTTCATATCGATGCTCCTTAGCGATGTAGGCCGGTATTTTCCGGCTCCATTCGATTTGGTTTTAGTGGGGCCGCCGGGTAGAGGCAAGACGCGCTTTCTCGCCTACGCTGGTAGGCCTTCGATCCATTGGGCGAGCGGCTCCCAGACATGGCGCCGGCCCTTGGAGCCGACGACCATACCGATATGCCCGGCCGGCGGGCTCAACGTGCGAGAGCCCTTGATCAAGCCAACCAAAGCGCGGGCAGAGGCCGGCGGGACAATGCGGTCATTTTCGGGCACCACAATGAGCGTCGGCAGATCGAGCCTCGCCGGATCGACGATTTCGCCCGCCACCCGCCACAGTCCGCGCGCCGGCAGGTTCTCGCCGTACCAGCCGAGCAGGCAGGCGCGGGCGACCTCGACCGGCAGTGCGACACCATCGTTGAGCCAGTCCTCAAGAGCGACGAAGGCCCGCGCTTTCTCGGAGTCCTGCGGGTAACCCGAAAAGGCGAGAAATTTACGCAAGGCGAGACAGGGATCGAGGCTGGCGAAAATCATCTGCAAGGTGTCCACCGGAACGCTTCCCAAGGCCTCGAAAACCGGAAAGGCCGGGGCCATGAGCTGAGCCGTCAGCCGCGCCTGCGTCCCGCCGTCGGCGTGGAAATCCCATGGCGTCGCCAGCAGCGCCAGGCCGCTCACCTGCTCGCGCCGCACTTGGACGAGCGCCAGGGCCAGCAGGCCGCCCATGCAATAGCCGACCACCGCCACCGGCCGGCCGTCGTTGGCCGCGCGGGCGGCGTCCAGGCAGCCACCGAGGCGATCCAGGATATAGTCTTCGAGCCCCAACCCACGCTCCTGGGGGCCGGGTTCGCCCCAATCGACGAGGAAAGCGCGCACGCCCCGCGCCGCGAGATAGCGCATCAGACTGCGTTCGGCAGCGAGGTCGAGGATGTGCGCGCGGTTGACCAGAGAGGGCGCGAATAAAACGGCCGGCCCCTGCTGAACGCTACCTGCCGCCTCGGGACAACGACCGTAATCGAGCAGACGGGTGGCGCCCTTCGAGAAGGCAATCGGTGGATCGGTCAGCGAGCGGCGGTAGGGGTGGCGGCGGTAGCCATCGATGCCGCCGAGGAAGCGTTTGAAGCGGTCGTGCGCGGCCTGCTCGACCGAATCGCGGAATGCATCAGGATCGACGTTTTCTAGGTCCGCCCTTAGCGCCGCCGCCCGTTCCCCCAGACCCGCGCTCCAACGCATCGAGCCGTCGTTCAAGCTCTGTAATGCGGGAGAGGAGCTCTGGCACGCCATCGCTGCGATTGCGAAGTGAAGGGGCAGCGGCCGCGGTCCCGTCCGCGGCGCCGGTGTCGCTTTGTTTGCTTGGGGGGCCTTTCTCATCGGTCTCGCCCGGGGCGGCCTGCTCGCCCGCGCCGCCTCCCATACCGCCCCAGCTGCCGGCCATTGCGCCGAACAGACGGGCCATCGCATTGGCCGTTGCCGGGTCGGCAGCCATGGAAGCAAACTGATCCTGCCAAAGATCGAGATAGGTCTTGGCGAGGCTTTCGAGGTCCGGCGCCTTCGACATGGAGGCAGTATAGCCGAGCCCCGGAACCGGCGCCAGCATCACTGAATATGTGCCAACAGCGGACCGGGAAATCGGTGCTCTCTGGATGCAGTGCAAAACAAATTCTTGCGCAGCGCAGCATTTTCGGGTCAAGTCCTGCCATATTGGAGGCGACAATAGGCAATACGGGACCAAAGAGCGCGAACCTGCAATGACAGCCGACAAGCAACAAGACGGTGACACGATCACCATCAAGAAATACGCCAACCGGCGGCTCTACAATACCGCGACCAGCAGCTACGTGACCCTCGACGACCTCTGCCAGATGGTCAAGGCGAGCAAGGAATTTGTCGTCTACGACGCTAAGACAGGCGAGGACATCACGCGTTCGGTGCTGACCCAAATCATCGTCGAGGAAGAATCCAAAGGCCAGAACCTGTTGCCGATCGGATTCCTGCGCAAGCTCATCAGCTACTACGGCGACAGCCTTCAGAGCCTGGTCCCGCGTTATCTCGATCATTCGATGAATAGTTTCTCGCGCAACCAAGATCAGATGCGCAGCCACCTGCAAGATGCCTTCGACGGTCTATTTCCCTTCGGCTCGCTCGAGGAGATGAGCAAGCAGAACGTCGCGTTGATGGAGCAGGCGATGCAGATGTTCGTTCCCTTCGCCAATGAGCC
>JAPULJ010000763.1 GCA_027295145.1 Alphaproteobacteria bacterium
GTCGCTGAAAGGGCCGAGCAGAAAGCCGAAAGCGATGATACTTCCGACAACATGACGCCAAGCCAGATAACAATATCGGCGTAGCGGCGCCAAAGCAGTAGAGGACAAGGCACGTGATCTGGGAGGTGCAGACCTGTCATAACCAGGAGAGCACGGATGATGCCCAGGTGGCGCTCGTCGCCATGCTGTACGACAAGGCAATTTCTTGCTTGAAGGCTGCGATACAAGCCCTGCACGGCAAGAGAATCGAGGCACGCTGGCAGTACAATCGCCAGGCTCAAGAGATCATCAACCACCTCTACACGATGCTGGATCTGGACAAAGGCGGCGAGATGGCGAGCAATCTCGAGGCCCTTTACACCTATATGCTCCTTCGACTTCCCGACGTGGACATCAAAAACGATGCGCGCCCGGCCGAAGAGGTGATCGAACTCCTCGAGCCATTGCGGTCGTCATGGAAGGAATTTGCTCGGAACCGGGCCACATTGAAGATCGATCGGCCGATCGCTGACGCGGTCGCCGGCGATGCGATGGCGCGGCCCCCCGCCGCCTGAATAGCAAACTCCAACTCCTACCAAGTCGCCGGCTGCGAACTCTCAGCTATGCCTGAATGTCGACGCTGTGGGCCGACTCGCCGGCAGATGAAGACTTGGTGTTTTGACCGGTCTGGTAGACCGATGGCCGCTGGTCCGCTTTGGTCTGCCCTTTCTCATGGTTTTGCGCCCGATCTTCGGCCTGAGAGGGCTCGATAGGCTGTACTCGGGAACTCGACAACAAAACGCGCGTGCCCGAAGACATTTGCCCCGCTGCGGCCGGCACGGCACGGGAAAGAAACTCCCGCTGTGCCACATTGGCGAGATAATCGGCCGTCCCGATCGATACCGGCCTTTCGAGAAGATCGGCCCTCAAGTTGCTCAGGATATATTTTCCCGATGTCAGATTTCGCTGAGCGGTCCGGAAACTCGCCGCGGCGCCATCGACCGAACTTTGGATGGTCGAGAGCGCATCGATTGCACTGGTTACGTTGGTCAGGGCCAGGCTGGCGCCCGTGGCGCTGGCAATCGTGTCCGAAGCCAGGCTCGAATTCAATCCGGCAATCGTAGCGGCAGACAGGGTCACCGTGATGCTGTCCTGAGTGGCGTTGCCGCTGCCCACCTTGAAGGCCAGCGACACACCTTCCAGGACCTTGATGTCGTTAAATTCGGTTCGATCCGCGATGCTATCGACCTCCGTACGCAGCGCCTCGAACTCGGCGTTCGCAATAGCCCGATCTACGCGCGACATCGGCGCAGTCGTGCTCGATGCCAATGTCGCCAGCGCCTTCATTCGAACGAGAGCGTCGCTGATTTCGTCGAGGCCGGTATCTGCGACCTGCAACAGGGATGCACCCTCTCCGACATTTCGGTTGGCGCCAATCAGCGCTCCGATATCCGCAGCCTCCGTCGTCCCGACAGCGACCGAGAAGGCGTCGCTGGCGCGGAAAGAAACCCTTGAGACCGGCACCTGTGTCCCGGAATCGGCCGGAATCTGAGTATTCGAGCGCGGACCGGGTAGCGCAACCGGTGTGATCAGGGCAGAAAGCGAACTGAGCATATCCAAATACTCCGAAATAACTTCTCTAACCAACAGATTTTTACTGTGCATTGTCCCATATCTTCATGAATATTATAATAATTATTACACTATATTAAAGTATTAATAGAACTAATATTGAATAAATGTTCTCATATACTTACGAATACTTCTCGAAAAATTTTGTGCGCTTCAGTCGAGAATTTTCGCCAAATACACCGCACTTTCGGCTGGTGTGATACCCGGCAATTCTGGCCCCTACCCGGCACAATTTTCCGGGGCGGGCAGAATTTTCTTCCCGCGACGCACATCCAAGACTCGTGAGAGTGGGATCAGGTCCCTTATTAGGTCGTAATATCAATAACTTAATGGGCAAATTCCGGTTTGGCACGCTGGTTGCTGTGTGTCTTCCGCGAACAAGAATTGGAATCTGGTTCGATGATCCCGTGATAATCCACGCCAGATCATCACAATGGACCGAGAATAGGCGAGAGAGACCGACCATGGCCCTGGCAGCATCCTATAGACACATGAGCGACTTCACACCGGCGCGCCCGGATCTCGATACGATCACGCTTTACGATGCGGCGATATCGGCGCTCGGCGATGCGGTCGAGGCCATTGACCGGGACGAAATCGAAGGCCGTTGCCGCGCGGTGTACCGGGCGACAGACGCTGTCACCACGCTGTATCTGAGGCTCGACGTCAAGCGCTTCGGCGAGCTCACCGACGATTTGGCCGATCTTTACGGCCACGTCCTGGGCTGCATGGTCGGCATCAACTTCTACAACGATGCCAAAATCGCACAGGATGCAATCGAACTGCTTCATTCGCTGAAAGAGAAACGCTCAGCGGCCGTTGGCATGGTACCTGCATACGTTCCCACCAACGCATCCACCCATGTGACCGGCGGCATGCGGCCGGCGCAAAGCAGCTAAACGAGTAACCGCAAGTAGGATCTAGGACGGCAACCAGGATGGAAGCCCTACCAATATTGCCAGTAAAGGCCAGTCACCAGACCGCAGAGCCGCAAGGCCCGCGCGGTCTAGGTGACATCTTTGCGACGCTGCTTTTGGAGGCGTCGACCCGCCTCGACGCGCGTTCAGCCGATCTGGCTTTCTTCGAGTCTCGCGGATCCAACCGGGAGCCGCCGCACAGGACAAGTGCTGCCGAAACCATTTCCTCCGTCGATAACAGAGACTGGCGGGACGATACCCGCTCCCGCGGCGCCGAGTACGGCGCAGCTGCGGCACGGGACCCTATCGAGCGGATCGAACCCGTCGAAGCCGACACCGCGACAATCGACGACGACGAAATCGCCGACCGGGCGCCGGACGAAGCCGATGAACCCCGCGCCACGGCGGCCGCCGACGAGGCCTCCGAGCCGGCCAGTGGCGTAACCGGCGGCACCGATGAAGTCCCTGCCCCGCTCCCACTAGACGAAAACGACCCGGTCCCCGAAGAGATCGCGGCGCCTGCCAACCTGCCGGTCCAGGCTCAGACGGTGGCCGCGGCGGCCGCCCAGGCCTCGGCTCAAGCGTTTGGTCCGGGCAACGCCGCCCTTGCAGC